>JAEUSS010000107.1 GCA_016788685.1 Prolixibacteraceae bacterium
ATCTACCGGATCAACTCTTTTGGCGATCATGGTACATTGCTCAGTAAAGTCGGGAACGACAAAGCCGGAAGAGACGCGCGGGAAGCACTCCGGAAGCTGGGCGTTTCGGATGAAAACATACAGACCGATTACGAATTTCCGACCGGCGCCGTTAAAGTGAAGATTGACAGCAACGGGAATCCTGATTTTAATATCCTTACCGACGTAGCCTACGACCACATCGAAATCAACGCCGAGATGATGGACGCCTTCCGTGAAGCCGACTGCGTATGCTTTGGCACCTTGGTTCAGCGTTACGGCATCTCCAAAAACACCTTGCGCGAACTGATTCATGAATCGTCGGAAGTGGTTAAGTTCCTGGACATCAACCTGCGCAAAAAATGCTACACCGCCGCATCGGTTGAAGACAGCCTGCTAATGGCCAATATTCTGAAAACAAACGACGAAGAACTATTCACCGTCAAAGAATTGCTGGGACTGAAAAATGAAAACCTGAAGGACCTGGCGCAGGAAACGATTGAAAAATACAAACTCGATATACTACTGTGTACCCTCGGCTCGAACGGCGCCTTTTGTTTAACTTCGGATGATGTGTTCTATTACGATCCGGGCTACCAGGTTAGCCTGGGCGACACTGTTGGTTCGGGTGATGCTTTTTCCGCCGGATTTGTTCATTATTACATGAACGCCTACCCCATTGAAGAAGCTCTCCATTTCGGGAATGCTGCCGGCGCACTGGTGGCTACCACCACCGGAGCTACCGCGCCAATCAGCAAGGAAGAAATTCTCAACTTTATGGTCATCCCGCACAACCGAAACTCGGTGAGGTTTCACCAGTAGCAATTAAAATCAGCTGATTGTTTTCCTCTTCCCCGCCCTTATGAGTCCGGCCTGCGACATGGTCATCACCAAAACTCCGGAGACTGTAATGGCACCGCCCCACAACTGAACAGGAAGCGGAAAATTTCCGAAGTAGAAATAAGCGATGACCAGCACAAAAATCCCTTTCAGGCTTTGAATGATAGACGACCGCGAAGCAGTGATGTACCGGTATGAATAAAAGAAGGACAACAATCCGACGAACGAGCCGAAGAATGCCCCGAGAGCAATGTTCTGAAAAGCCTTGAGCGGAATCTCAAGCGACTGACCACTCATTAAAAAATAAGCCAGAAAAAACAAGAATATCCAGCCGTTCGAGTTCAGGTTAAAAACTTCGGGACTGGCCTTCCGGACATTTTTTTTGACGATAACCGAAACCGCAGCAGCAAAGAGTGTGTTGACAACCACGAATCCGGTGCCCGGTATGAAGAACTTGCGCCAGTCCAGCTCACCGGTATAGCTGATCACAAATGCTCCTGAAATGGCCATCAAGGCGCCAACAGCCTCAATCAGGGTAAACCGTTCTTTCAGGATAGAAATTCCCAAAATACTTAGAAATACCGGAAACAAATTTCCGAGAAACGAAGTGACTGAAGGATCGGGAATGGCACGAATAGCCATAAAAAAGGCAATATTGGAGATCACATCGATGATACCCAGAAGTACCAGCAAGCCAATTATCTTTTTTGAAACACGAGGCATCTGCCTGCGTTTTCCGGAGGCCAGAATAAAAACCAGGTTCAGCAAAAAGCCCATGCCGAAATAATACAATCCGAACTGCGCCAGTTCAACCTGATTCAACCCCGCTTTACTAAATACATAAAGGCTCGAAAAGGCGATGGTCCCAACCAAAGCATAAGTGTAGCCTTTCCATTCTTCCGATCTGATTGCGTTCATTTCTGAAATAAAAAAAAGAGAAACCTCAATGTAGAGATTTCTCTTTCGCAAGTTATGTTATTTTTTGAACTACAGGCGTTTTTTAATCGCTTTTGTGGCTTCTTCAAAGCCCGGTTTTTCGAGCAGAGCAAACATGTTCTTCTTGTAGGCTTCAACTCCCGGCTGGTCGAATGGGTTCACACCCAATACATAACCACTCAGTCCGCATGCCAATTCAAAGAAATAAATTAGCTGACCGAGGTAATATTCGTTTAGTCTTGGAATTACCACCTGAATGTTTGGCACTCCTCCGTCGACATGAGCCAGCATGGTTCCCAGTTCGGCCATTTTATTCACCTCATCCACACGTTTTCCGGCGAGAAAATTCAGGCCGTCAAGGTTAGCAGCATCAGTCGGGATGCGAACTTCACGATCGGGACTGGCAACCGAGATCACGGTTTCGAACAAGGTGCGCTCGCCTTCCTGAATGTATTGCCCCATGGAATGCAAATCGGATGAAAAATCAACCGCTGCCGGGAAAATACCTTTGCCTTCTTTTCCTTCGCTTTCGCCGTAAAGCTGTTTCCACCATTCGGCCAGAAAATGAAGTTTCGGGTTGTAGTTAACCAGAATCTCGATTGACTTTCCGCTTTTGTACAGTTCGTTGCGAACCGCAGCATACTGAGCCGGCAGATTTTCCTCAAACGGGACATTTACTCCTGAAGCATTTTGCATATCGACAGCGCCTTGTACCAATGCGCGGATATCAAATCCGGCAACAGCGATAGCGAGCAAACCTACCGGTGTCAATACCGAATAGCGGCCACCCACATCATCAGGAATTACAAAGGTTTTGTATCCTTCGGTAGTAGCCAGCGAGCGTAAAGCCCCTTTGCTGGCATCAGTAATGGCCACAATACGTTCGTTAGCTTCGGCTTTGCCGTATTTTTCTTCGATATCCTGTTTCAGCAAGCGGAAAGCTAGGGCAGGCTCGGTCGTTGTTCCTGATTTGGAAATCACGGCCATCGCGTATTCCTTGTTTTTCAGCAGCTCCCGGAGTTCGAACAGGTAATCTTCGCTGATGTTCTGGCCGGCAAACAGAATGAACGGATTTTTACGTTCTTTCAGGTGAGCAAAACTATCCGACAGCGCATCAACCACCGCTTTGGCTCCGAGGTATGAACCTCCGATTCCGATTACAACAAAAATATCGATGTTTTTTGCAACCAGTTTGGCAGCGGTAGCTTCGAAATCAGCCAGTTCAGCTTCAGAAATTGAAGCAGGCAAGGTCGTCCATCCCAAAAAATCGTTGCCTTTTCCGGTTTTGTTGAAAAGGGCACGGTTATGATTTTCAATGGCTTCCTTGTACGAAAAGACTGAGTCTTTTGAAATAAAATCAAAAGTCTTATTAAAATTCAATGAAATTGTATTCATATTACTTTATTCTAAGGTTTTATCTAAGGTTTTCGGTTAACAATCTGATTTCGATAGCCGGTGAGATATTTTCATATAAAATATTGTAGACGGCCTCCGATATGGGCATATTCACCCTGAACTCTTCGTTAATTTCTTTGATACACTTGGCCGCGTAATAACCTTCGGCCACCATGTGCATTTCGAGTTGAGCCGAACGTACCGAATAGCCTTTTCCGATCATGGTTCCGAAAGTGCGGTTGCGGGAAAACTGTGAATAGGCTGTTACAAGCAAATCGCCCAGATAGGCCGAACTTTTGATGTCGCGCGTAATGGGATGGACTTTATCGACAAAACGCTTGATTTCCTGAATGGCATTTGAGATCAGTACCGCCTGAAAATTGTCGCCATAGCGCAACCCGTGCACAATTCCGGAGGCAATAGCGATCACATTTTTTAAGACTGATGCATATTCAGTTCCGTAAATATCGTCGGAAACATGGGTGCGGATGTACGGGCATTCAAGCTTAAAAGCAAAAGCACGCGCTTTTTTCACATCCGGACATGCAATGGTCAGGTACGACAGGCGCTCCAGGGCCACTTCCTCGGCATGACACGGCCCGGCAATAACCCCGACCCGATCGTAAGGGATATTAAAATACTGATGAAGATACTGCCCGATGATCAGGTTGTCTTCAGGAACAATACCTTTAATGGCCGACACCACAAACTTTTTGCTCAGGTCGACAGACAGCCCGGTCATCGCCTCTTTTAAAAAGGCAGAAGGAATCGCAAGAACAACAATGTCGGCGTCTTTAATCGCTTCACTGATGTCGTTAAAAAAATTGATCCGGCTGACATCAAACTCAACGCCGCGCAAATAGCTCGGATTGTGTTTGTACCGGATAAACTGCTCTACATTTTCGCGACTGCGAAAGTACCAGTTGATGCTGCTGACATTGTGCAAAAGAATCTTTGCCAATGCTGTAGCCCAACTTCCGCTCCCGACAATTGCTATTTTTGAATTTTCAAACATTTCTTTTGTTTCCCGGGTTACGACAACCACTGGTTGACATCATCCATCGATGGATTGTTCAGCCCCAGTTTGTTCTTCTTATTGAAACCACAAATGTCGTTAAAAAATTTGCCAGCCTTTACCTCTTTCAGTTCTTTAACCTTTTTTAACCCGAGCTGACGAATCACGTCAATCCATTCGGCAGGAATACCGAGCTCCAGGAACTTCTCATCCGGATCTGCAGCTTCGGCTGTCTTTTCAGGTTTCATTTGCGGGAAGAAAAGCACGTCCTGAATAGACAGATTATTAGTCATAAACATGGTCAGGCGGTCGATCCCGATTCCCATTCCTGAAGTTGGCGGCATGCCGTATTCGAGGGCACGCAGGAAGTCCTGATCGATAAACATGGCTTCGTCATCGCCTTTTTCCGACAATTTCATCTGGTCTTCAAAGCGTTCGCGCTGATCAATCGGATCGTTCAGTTCTGAATAAGCATTGGCCAGC
>JAEUSS010000117.1 GCA_016788685.1 Prolixibacteraceae bacterium
TAAACCATTGGGATAGTGGGCTTTCAGAACTTGTTTCTGAAAGCCCATAATTCTAATTTTTTGTCCATACTAAATTTCAGGACATCTGATTATCTCGGCAAAATCTAATCCTAATAGATTGTGAAAGAATTGTTTTCTACTGTTCTGTTTGTTTTTTTCGGCCTTTCAGGATTGTTTGCTCAGGTTGCCGGTAATTCCGGGAACGGGCTGCCTGCCATGGATGCTCTTAGCCGAAAGCTGCCCACTTTTGAAGAAGCAGGCAGTTTGCGGAAAGATAAACTGGTCGGGCTGTTTTACTGGACCTGGCATACAGACGCCAATGCTTCCTTTTCTCCCGTGATGAATATTACCCGCATTTTGCAGCAATACCCCGAGGCCGCCGCCGATGCTGATCATCAGGCTTGGCAGGGAATTGCAGGAGGAGTATTCTGGTGGGACGAACCGTTGTTTGGTTATTACCGGACAACCGATGAATGGGTGTTGCGCAAACACGCCGAAATGCTCGCTGATGCAGGGGTTGATGTAGTTTTCTTCGATTGTACCAACGGAAATTTTACTTGGAAAACATCCTATACTAAATTGCTTGAGGTTTGGAGCCTGGCTCGTAAAGATGGTGTCCGGACTCCGCAAATCGCTTTTCTTTTGCCGTTTGGCCCAACTGATGGTTCGATGGAGTCGCTTACCGAACTGTACAACGAACTTTACCAACCACAACTGCATAAAGATTTGTGGTTCATGTGGAACGGAAAACCTTTGATCATGGCTTATCCCAACTGCATGGTCATTAAACGCAACAGTGCAGGCTTGAAATTTACCGCATCTGCGGCTTTTTACGGGATTAATGCGACTTGTCCGAGTTGGGGCAACAACATTGGAAATCTTACTTTCAGATTATACAAATGGAAAAACAATTACAGCGAAACCGTTTCCGGAGCAGTTCTCGCCGAAAAAAACTTCGAGAATTTCTCCGACAACGAAAAACTTATTCTGTCCTGCGGAAAACAGGAAGTCGGAACTTACCTGTGGGAGCTCGTCAACGGGACCGAAACCGTAGGCGTTTGGAAATACTCCGAAACAAGCGGAACATCGGTTAGTTATTTCGATGCACTACCGGTAAGCGGGAGCTATGAAAGCGAGATAGCCTATGGTCCGGATTTAAATTTTACCCGGTTAACCAGCGGGACAAACCATTCGCCCGTGCGGGTTCTTGCCCTGACTGATCAGCAAAAGGTTGATGAGGTGAAGGCTTTTTTTACTTTTCGTCCCGGCCAGCCCGATTATGTGAATGGTCCTTCGACCAACGAGCAATGGGGCTGGCTCGAAAATTATCCGCAGCATGGATATGTTGCTAAAGCTGCCGGCGGATACGAACAGGTTCCGGTCGGGGTGGCGCAAAATGCATCGGATGCCAGCGGCGGACACGCCAGCGGTTTTAATACTCCGTTGACCTACGGGCGAAGCTACACCAAGGCAAACGGTCAGGATTCCCGACCTGAGGCCTGGCTTTACGGACAAAATTTTCAGGAGCAATGGCAACGAGCCTTTCAACTTGATCCTGATCTGGTTTTTGTGACCGGATGGAATGAGTGGATTGCCGGACGTTGGTTCGACTGGGATGTCAAACCATTCGCTTTTGTCGATGAATATTCAGCAGAAAAAAGCCGGGACATTGAGCCGGTGAAATCCTGGGGAGATAAAGGCGATGTGTATTACCTTCAGTTAATCAGTAATATCCGTAAGTTTAAGGGAATGATGGCTGAGGAAAAAGCTTCAGGTGCGAAAACTATCTTGATGAATGATTTGAACTCATGGGACGGAGTGAAACCTGAGTTCCTGTCGCACAGAGGTAATGTCATTCACCGAAATCATCCCGGGCAAGGGAATTCACTCACGTATACAAATACCACCGGACGAAATGACCTGATCCGAGCAAAAGTTGCCCGTGACGAAGAATACATCTATTTCTATGCCGAGACCGCTGCTACTTTGACCGATAAGTCTGATGCAAAATGGATGCGCTTGTTTATCGACATCGACCGGGATAAAAATACGGGATGGGAAGGCTATGATTTTGTAATCAACCGGAACAGTCCAACTGATGTGGCAAGTGTCGAAAAAAGTGATAAAACATGGCATTGGAGCAGCGTGGGAGCTGCTGAATATGTCGTTAATAAAAACGTTCTGGTTTTAAAGGTCAAACGCTCATTGCTCGGGATTTCGGATGACAAATTATTGAATCTGGAATTTAAATGGAGCGACAATATGCAGGAAGACGGGAATATCATGGACTTTTATGTCAACGGAGACGTAGCTCCGTCGGGGCGGTTTAATTACCACTATTTTATTGATAGTGCTACTGGTTTATCTGAAAATAGAAAGTCATCGTTCCGGATTTATCCCAATCCGGTGAAAGAGCTGCTGACCGTCATTTTTCCTTCAGGAAGCGAAAAGAATTCGGTACTCACCATTTATAATCCCGCAGGGCAGCAAGTTTGGCAAAGAAGGATTGCCGGCTCGGTATTATCCGAACAGATCAATCTCGGGTTCCTAAAAAATGGAGGACTCTACATTGTTGAATTAAGAGGGCAGGGGTCGTGTGAAAGGGAGAAACTAATTGTGAATTAAGCAGCATTTTGAAAAAAACTAAACTAAAAAACTAACGAATATGGCAGTTGGCAGAAAAATATTTTGGAAAGCAGGCGGTGTAACGAATCGCTGGAATTCAGTGCTGTTGCTTGTTATGTGCCTTTTATGGAGCTCATGCCAGACAGACAGCAGGGTAAAAGTTCAGGATCGGCTAACGCCGCTGCCAGCAAACTCCATTCACTGGAACGGTTATCTGGAAGATTACATACAACATTCTATAACCCATTGGAACAAAGGAGTGGTTCCGTATGCCGCATTAGTTGAAAAGTTCAGGACCGGGCGATCGTTTTTTGCGCAGGGTGAAATGTGGGGCAAGGCAGTTCGCTCCGGATGTATGTTTTATCGCTACACGCAGGATCCCGAACTTAAAAAGATACTTCAGGCTACAGTAGCCGATTTGTTGACGACTCAACGAGAAAATGGCAGCATCAGTTGCTCTGAAATTGACAAACAACCCGACGGACCTGGCGGTGACCTGTGGGAACGAAAATATGTTTTGCTTGCACTGGACGAATATTATATGCAGGTGGAGCAGGATCCGGCGGTACTGCAGGCAATGATCGATCATGCCGACTGTATCATTTCACAAACCGGACCTTCACCCAAAGTTCCGATTGTTGATCAGGGGTGGAGCCCAAACCATATTGAATCGAGTACCATTCTTGAACCCATCATGCGGCTGTATAAGCAGACAGGGCATCAGCGATACCTCGATTTTGCCAAATATATTGTTGAAGTTGAGGGGGGGGCCAAAGGCTATAATATCATAGAAGATGCCTTCAACAATAAAAATCCGAAAGATATTGGAGGAGTTTATCCGAAAGCTTACGAGATGATGTCGCTGTTTGAAGGGTTGGTTGAATATTACCGGGTTACCGGAAACGACAAGTGGAAACAGGCTTTCATGAACCTTTATAAGAACATTATTGAGAAGGAAATTACCATTGTTGGAAACGGCGGTGGCGATCAGCCCTATCATCCTGCGGTTTACGGCGAAGCCTGGGATAATACAGCCCTGGAACAAACCAATCCTGATATCCGCAGAATGATGGAAACTTGTGTGGGTGTAACCTGGCTGAAGTTATGCAGCCAGATTGTCCGGCTGACTGGTGATCCGAAAGCTGTGGACATGATTGAAAAATATACGTACAACGGGCTTCTCGGAGCAATGAAACCTGAAGGGGATGGTTTTAGTTATGTCAATTTGCTGAATGGTGTCAAAACAAATACTGAAGGTTGGGGCGGAATGGTTGACAGCGTTTATGTAACCTGCTGCAATCTAAATGGTCCGATGGGATTGGCTTACCTGCCATTCGTTGCTGTGATGAATTCAGCTTCAGGGCCAGTTATTAACCTTTATAATGCCGGAACGGCCACGGCTTCAACAGCAAAAGAGAAGCCTGTTGTTCTGGATGTGATAACCGATTACCCGCTTTCGGGCCTTGTAAGTATAAAAGTTTCGCCCAAATCTCCTGAAAAATTTTCCGTAAAACTGCGCATTCCAGCATGGAGCCAGACAACGGTGTTGAAAGTGAATGGAGAACTGATAGCTACCCATCCGGGAACTTACGCCGAAATAAACCGGAAATGGACAGCAGGCGATCAAATCGAACTGCAGCTCGATATGCGCTGCCAGGTTGTTAATGCTCCCAAAGGA
>JAEUSS010000130.1 GCA_016788685.1 Prolixibacteraceae bacterium
TTTGCTTTCAAGTTGTATCTTTAAGAAGTTCTGTCACATCTAATAATTAAAATTTTATTAATGTTTTTTAGTTGTGATTTGCTTTCAAGTTGTATCTTTAAGAAGTTCTGTCACATCTGTCTCATTCAGTTCTGATACGCATGTCGTGTTGTGATTTGCTTTCAAGTTGTATCTTTAAGAAGTTCTGTCACATCAAAGTCTGATTCCACCACGACTAACTTTATGTTGTGATTTGCTTTCAAGTTGTATCTTTAAGAAGTTCTGTCACATCAGTAGCTGGCAATTGTGCTGATAGGAAAGAGTTGTGATTTGCTTTCAAGTTGTATCTTTAAGAAGTTCTGTCACATCGTGTGCCTGGTTTTGTGTTTAAAATCAGTGACTTGTGAGATGTGCCAGAAACGAAAAACGCGGATGCCTATCCGCGTTTTCGTTTCTTCCCTGTTTGTTTCCGAATCCTAAAACAATTCCAGTTGTTGCGCAACTTCAGGTTTTTCGATGATCCGTTTACTGAAAAACAGCTCCATCATGCCAAATTGTTTGTCGGTAATTTTCAGAATCCCGATGTGCCCGTATTCCGGCAGCATGTTTTTTATGCGCTGGCTGTGTACGTCGGCATTTTCCCTGCTCGGACAATTGCGCAGGTAAATCGAAAACTGGAACATCGAGAATCCATCCCGGATCAGGTCTTTCCGAAACTTCGCGGCCGCCTTTTGCTGCTTTTTGGTTTCAACCGGAATATCGAAAAATACAAGTACCCACATACATCGGTATTGGTTAATGGCATCGAATGACATTGCTTGCTTATTTGTCGTAAAATTCAGGATAGACGATTTTTCTCCGGCTTCCTTCAAAACACTCGAACAGCGAGTTGGTCGTCCGGCTTAGTGCAACCATTAACGGGCTTTTTTTTCCGTCAATCAGCACATCACAGGTGGCAACCGATAATAATTTCGCTTTTTGTGGCCGGATAAGTTCTTCGGTCTCTATCTCTCCGGAAGAATACATTTGATAAACCAATTCATCGCAAAACGGGCGGTAAGGTTCCATCACATCATCGGCCAGGCAATAGGCATTGTATTTATTCCGGTGATGAATACCCAAGGTAGGTAACAGGCCACTGCTAACCAGCGCACGGGCAACAATGGCCCTAAGTATCGCATAGCAATAGTTCAGTTGGGCGTTGGGTTCCATGCCCTCCCGGTTGCGTGTAAAACCATGTTCTCCGTAAACCAGTTTCCAATAAACGGCGGCGGCGCGTCCTTCGGTATTATCCGGATCACCCGATTTAATTTGCGGAACCAATGCCTGCAATTGTTTGCTTTCGATGCCTGCCCGTTTTAACATGCCCGCCTGATTTTCAATTTTTGCCTTTACGGTCTGTGCCCAGAGGTTTTTGAGCAGGGGTTCCGATGCTGCAATTTGTATGCGGAAACGTTCGGTTTGTACATGATTACCGTCGAGCGGAAGCATTAACCCGGTTGGCAGGTGTTGCCCGTCGCAACTGATCAGGGCAACGTTCCGTTCAATCAGCTCAGCCATCAAAGCGTGTGTAATGGTGATTTGCGGATGATCCAGTATGACGACAGCAATATCTTCAAGCGGAATAGTTGCTTTTTCGGCCCGGGTTTCGGGTTCGGCTATTTTCAGTTGCAGATCTTTTTTATGCAGGTAAGCCGGATTGCCAAAATAAAGGGTTCGTTTAATCATGGTTTGCAGATTTTTACAGGTTTCACCCACGGGTGAAACCTGTATTTGTTTATTCGATGATCGTTTCTTTCAATTCATCCGGATTAATAGTCCGGGTATGGTAGTCCAGGTAGTTTTCCTTGTTTTTAAACCAGGCCAGTACCTCTTCCTTTTTGAGTTTTGATGGGCGGGCAATGATTATTCGCTCATAACTGCTCCACGGATATTGTCTGAAATCGTCTGTAATTCCATGCCTTTGCGGATTGGTATGAATATAATGCACCAGATTCGCCAGTTGTTTTGCCGATTTTACTTCAAGCCGCTTGAATGGCTTTTGAAATAAGCTGCCCGTGCGGTGCTGCTGGATGTTGATAGCCTGCGAGTAAGCAGTAAACAATCGCTGAAATGCCAGGCTAACCGGGTTGGCTTTCCTGGAGGTTTCACCCGTGGGTGAAACCTCTAATGATTGTGCGAATGCTTTCGTACGAATCAGCAAATGAAAATGATTGGGCAACAGGCAAAACGCGTACGTTTCGGCAACCGGATCGAGAAATTCGGCATATAATCGTAGAAAATATTCATAATTGGCCGAAGTATAAAACAAGTTTTCACGGTTATTTCCCCGGTTCCAGATATGGTAGAATTTATCGGGTTCAATACGTATGCGGTAATTAATGGGCGTCATTTAATAGCTGTTGATTAAAGGTTTGTCGTCGTTACAGGTTTCACCTACGGGTGAAACCTGTAACTAACTAAAATGAAATATTGCCTAAACGATCAATTTTTAGTTTGATAAGAGATTCCTTTTCTTTTGTAAATTCAATTTTATTCAATTGTGTATATTCTAATTTATTTACTATAGTTGATGCAACCGAATAAGGAATGCACGAGAGCCGATTTCCAGTAAAACTTACTATCTTGTAAATGTTTCTTATCTGTTCCTTATCAAATGTTTTTGAATTAATATTATGAATGTTTTCTCGTTCTTCTTCTGTTGGTATATATACCAAATCATTGGGTGTTA
>JAEUSS010000156.1 GCA_016788685.1 Prolixibacteraceae bacterium
GGAAACTATGAATTTCTTTTTCATAGCGATATCCCTGTAGTGTTTCCAGTTTTGTTCGTAGAAGTAAAGCGCTTCTTTTGTATGGTTGTTTTTGATTTTTACAAAATCATAGATGGATATGGTTTTTTGATTTTGTGCTGAAACTAGAATCGGAATAATCAGCAATGAGAGAATAAATGCAATTTTCATGATTAAATTATTGCGTTAAAAGGGATGTTTACATTAAGGAATGGTGCAACCCTGAATTTATTTGTTTCTATACCATCTTCCAGGTCTTAAATAACGAACTCCTTTTTGCGTTTTGAACCGGCATAATATCTGTTTGCCCGATTTACTGAACAACTGGAAATGCAGGTGTGGAAATGCGCTGTAGCCGGTATTGCCTGAAAGGGCGATCAACTGCCCCTGTGCCACGCTGTCTCCGGCTTTCACCATTCCTGAATTGTATTGAAGGTGCCAGTAATTAGCCGTGCTTCCGTCCTCATGTTCGATGATGATATAGTTGCCTTCCGACATGAATTCGGGTTTCAAACCACCTTTGTTGCTCGTGAATTTTGCGGCAATCACTTTTCCCGAGCGGGCTGCACATATTTTGCTTCCGGAACTCATCTTGAAATCGAGCGAAAGTTCATCTTTATGACTGTAATGGCTATTCGAACCCTGGATGAGCAGGTGTTTTGCTCCGTGGGGGTAGGGCAGACTGTATATGAAACTGGTATCATCAACGGTTCTGCGGGTTTTCAGGTTGACGATTTCCCGATCAGTAAGTTGACCAAAGGAAGCTGAATAAAATAAACTGAACAATAAAAGGAAGGCGGCTTTCAAATGAACGATTTAAAAAGGTGAGGGTTTACCAATAAACATTTTCTCCTGATTAACAGGCTTGTTTTTTAAGATCATCGGAGAATCTTCTCCATCTTTCTTCCCTTGGCCAGTTCATCTACCAGTTTATCCAGGTATCGCACTTTTCGTGTGACTTCATTCTCAATTTCTTCAATGCGATAGCCGCAGATGGTTCCGGTAATCAGGTGTGCATTGGGATGGAGTCTGGCCTGTTGAAAGAACTTTTCAAGACTTACTTTATCTGCAGCCAGTTTTTTGATCTCCGCCTCACTGAAACCGGTTAGCCAGGAAATCACTTCGTCGAGTTCTTTTTTGGTTCTGCCTTTTTTCTCCACTTTTGTGAGGTACATAGGATAAACGGAACCAAAAATTATTTTCGCTACCCGTTCATTGTGTTCAGCCGTCTCTTTCATGCAGCAAATATTTTTAAGAAGTTGCAGATTATTTCAGTCTTTCCAGTTTGCCTTTCCTTTTGACGATGTTTTTATAATCCCACTGGATGTCTTTTGATTTTTTGAGCCATCTTTTCAAAGCGGTTATTTTGATGTCGTCAACAGATGTATAAATGACGGAGGCATCTTTAAATTTCTTACCCACTAAATTCAGACTGTCTTCTTCAAAATCGGCGCCACTCCAGAACATGAGGCGCATGCCTGCTTTCTGTTTGCTGTAACCTACAATGGGATTGCCTTCTAAAAACCATACGGGATGTGCATGCCAGATTTTACTTTCGGCTTTTTTCAGTTGTCCATCGATGGTTTCGGCAAGCAAACCTGCTATGGCTTTATCTGCAGGTTCTAAATGGTTGTTATAGGTTTGAATGGCAGCATCCATAAGTAACTTATCAGTTTATTGTAATCAGAATGGTTCGTCAATGCACACAAACATAAAATGCATTGGAATCGTATCAGAATAAAGTTACTGAATCCGGGGAATTAAAAGTGTGTGGCCGGCAGGAGATTTATGAACGGTTCGGTTCGAGTAAACCGATTGTTTACGGAACTGAAATTTACTGTTGCATTTGTTTTAAGAAGAATTTGATCACTTCGAGGTTCATGGCCGAAGTGGTCCAGTGACCAACGGCTTCATAGGTTTTAAAACGAACATTGAAATTGTGTTGGCGGTACAGGTTCTGGCAATAAATAAACCTGCTCTGAACATCTTTGCCTTTGTGCGTATTGATGGTATTTCGTTCGCTTTCGGAATAGGCGTCATCAAACTGAACGGCATCATTGTCGTCGAGTTGCCCCATGTAGATAAACTGTGGAATTGCTTTCAGGGCAGTTGTGTCGGGTTCATTATTGAACAATGCATGAAAATCGTTTGTGCCTAACGGATAGTTTAATTTCTGATTACCGAGTTCTTTCAACGGTAACATTAATTCGCCATTGAATCCCCCGATGGCCAAAGCCTTGATGATTCCCGGATGAATGAAGGAGAAGCGATTGATGAAGGTACCGGAAGCCGAAAATCCGCTCATGAACACCTTGGGTTCAATTTCAATCTTCAATGTTGCCAAAACTATAGCTGCATCTT
>JAEUSS010000217.1 GCA_016788685.1 Prolixibacteraceae bacterium
AAAAATAGATGCCTATTGACGATTAATTTAACTAACAATCTAACAAACGCTTAAAGCAAAAAAAAGGACAGATTATATCGCCATATAATCCGTCCGGTGTTTTAATCGCAAGTGTTGTGAATCATTTCAAGTGCTAATTAAAAACGAACCAAATTTATGAAAAAAAACAAGTTTTATGAACCGAGATTTCGGTTCATGAAAAAACTATTGCTGACTATGAAAATATGTCTGTTTTTTCTGCTAATCTCTATTGTATCTGCAAGTGCCAGTGTTAGTTATTCGCAAAACACTAAGCTATCACTGAATTTGCAAAATGCGACTATCCAACAACTAATCCGGGAGATCGAAAATAAGAGCGAATTTATTTTTGTTTTTTACGATGATGCTCTCGATTTGAAACAGAAAGTAAATATTAAAGTTGATAATCTGCCTGTCGAGAAAATTCTCGAGAAGGTACTGGAATCGACAGGAAATACGTTTGCGGTTTTCGATCGGCAAATTGTGATTGGTAAAAGAAATCCTGTTGCTGGGGCTGTTGATAATCATTCGGCGGCTGAGCAAAGAAAGGAAATAACCGGAACAGTATTGGACAAGCAAAACATGCCGGTTCCGGGTGTAACTGTAATTATTAAGGGAACTACATTTGGTATAATAACCGATGCAAACGGAAATTTTAGACTGATTTATACCGGAGAGGCTAAAACCTTGGTTTTCTCGTTTGTAGGAATGAAAACACTGGAGGTACCTGTCGGTGGAAAAACAAATTTCTCAGTTGTAATGGAAGACGAGACTGTCGGCCTTGAAGAAGTTGTTGCCGTAGGTTACGGTGTTCAGAAGAAGGTATCGGTAACAGGTGCGGTATCTTCTATCGAAACCAAAGATGTTGTACAAAGTTCTTCTGCCAGTTTGGCCAATGCTTTGTCTGGTCGTATCTCAGGTTTAACTTCAATACAGTCGGGTGGAGGTCAGCCAGGTCGTGATGATGCGACCATGTATCTACGCGGTGCTGCTACTACCAATGGCACGAGCCCTCTGGTTCTTATCGATGGTGTTCCGCGAGACAATATACGTACGATTGACCCTAATGAAGTTGCTTCGGTTTCTATATTGAAAGATGCCTCGGCTACTGCTTTGTTTGGGGTGCGGGGAGCAAATGGTGTTATTCTGATTACGACCCGTCGTGGTACGGTGGGTAAAATGGAGTTGTCTGTAAATGCAGAACAGAGTTATACCTCATTCACTCGGGAACCAGAACGCCTTCATTCATTGGAATATATGGCTCTCCGGAATGAAGCTGCTCGAAACGATGGAATAACTACTCCTCCTTTTGATCAGGCTACAATGGATATGTATGCCAATCCTTTGGCTGGTCTTGACCCCAACGCTCCGGATTATGCAGAACAAGCTCGCATCAGACAGTATATGTATCCTGATCATGATTATTATCGTGAGTACATTTCACGTTATTCTCCGCAGACTCGTATCAATATGAGTGCGAGCGGTGGTACCGAAAAGGTTTCGTACTTTGTGAATGCGGCATACCTGCATCAGGGAGGTAACCTGAATACCGAATCAAAGTCGGTACTGGGTTATGATCCCGCATCAAAAATGGACCGGTATAATTTTAGGGCTAACATCGACTATAATGTTACGAAGTCTTTAAAATCATTTCTGAATATCGGAAGCTATATTGAACAAGTGAATATGCCTGCAGCCTGGC
>JAEUSS010000265.1 GCA_016788685.1 Prolixibacteraceae bacterium
TTTTTTCAGGAAAGATATTTATCGATGCCACTTATGAAGGCGATTTGATGGCTGCTGCAGGGGTCTCGTACCATGTGGGGCGCGAAGCTTGCACGGGTTACGGCGAAACCTGGAACGGCGTTCAGGCGGGAGCCAAACATCACGGGCACTATTTCAAGGATAAAATAGATCCGTATAAAATTCCGGGAAAGCCTGAGAGTGGCTTGCTTTACGGTATTTCGCCCGAACCGATTGCAGCAGACTGTACCGGGGACAATAAAATTCAGGCGTACTGTTTCAGGCTGTGCATGAGCAATCATCCGGATAACCGGGTGCCTTTCCCGAAGCCTGAAAACTACAATCCGGAGAATTACGAGTTGCTGGCCCGGGTTTTTGATGCCGGCTGGCGCGAATGGTTTAACAAGTTTGATATCATTCCGAACCGGAAGACCGATACCAACAACCACGGTCCGTTCAGCAGCGATTTTATTGGCATGAACTACGATTATCCTGAAGCAACCTACGAACGCCGGAAGGAAATCATCAAAGCACACGAAGACTACCAGAAAGGCTTGCTTTATTTTGTAGCCAACGATCCGCGTGTGCCGAAGGAAATTCAGGGAGAAATGCAGACCTGGGGCCTGGCTAAAGACGAATTTCAGGATAACGGGAACTGGCCGAGGCAATTGTATATTCGCGAAGCCCGGCGGATGTCGGGCGTTTACGTGACAACTGAAAACGACGTGCTGGCCAAACAAGAAGTGTCCAGCCCGGTTGGAATGGGATCATATGCGATGGATTCTCATAATGTTCAGCGCTATGTAACGGCCGACGGTTTTGCACAAAACGAGGGGGACGTGGGCGTTCATCCGCACTCTCCCTATTCGATTTCTTACGGCTCTATTGTCCCGAAGCGCGACGAATGCCGGAATCTGCTGGTTCCGGTTTGTGTTTCGTCGAGCCACATTGCTTACGGTTCTATCCGCATGGAGCCGGTGTTTATGATTCTGGGGCAGTCGGCCGCTATAGCAGCCTGTAAAGCCATTGATGCTGATCAGGCCGTTCAGGATATTCCGTACGAAACCTTAAAAGAAAAACTGCTGGAGCGCGGACAGGTGCTTACGTTGCCCTAGTACCGGCATGGAACAAAACGGTTATTCCGTCAATGCGTCTCTGATCCGTTGGGAACGGGTGCGTTGCCCGTTGAAAAGAAACCGGAACTTTAAAGGATGAATGATCTATTATTCTTGAAGATCGTTTAATTTTGTCGGCAAAACTTAAAAAAACGAAACAAACCAATATGATTACTTTTTTTATTTCGGTTGCACTGCTCGTTTTGGGCTATATCTTTTACGGAAAACTGGTCGAACGGGTCTTTGGAGCCGATCAGTTGAGAGAAACTCCGGCTTTAAGCATGAAGGATGGAGTAGATTACATGCCCATGCCCAAGTGGAGAACCTTCCTGATTCAGTTTTTGAACATTGCCGGGCTGGGCCCTATTTTTGGAGCAATTGCCGGAGCCATGTGGGGGCCGGTTGCTTTTCTCTGGATTGTGTTGGGATCAATTTTTGCGGGTGCAGTGCACGATTATTTTTCCGGGATGCTTTCGGTGAAGCATAAAGGTTTAAGTATTCCTGAAATTGTTGGTATTTATCTGGGGATAGAAGCCAAGCAGTTCATGCGTGGCTTTACAGTTGTCCTGATGGTTATTGTGGGGGCTGTCTTCATTATGGGGCCAGCGAAGATTCTGGAAAGTCTGACTCCTGAAACCTTAACAATGACCTTCTGGGTTTGGGTTGTGTTTTTGTACTACGTACTGGCAACCATGCTGCCGATTGATAAAATTATCGGTAAAATTTACCCGGTTTTTGGTTTTGCCCTCCTGTTTATGGCGGTTGGTTTGACTGTAGCATTGTTTGTTGAGGGCTATCATATTCCTGAACTTACTTTGGATAACCTGACCAATCATCACAACCAGCCTGATCAGTTTCCCATATTCCCGATGATGTTTAT
Source organism: Prolixibacteraceae bacterium (assembly GCA_016788685.1). GTDB lineage: Bacteria > Bacteroidota > Bacteroidia > Bacteroidales > Prolixibacteraceae > Aquipluma. The sequence goes on from JAEUSS010000265.1 coordinate 1,993, forward strand.
TACCATTGCTTGTGGTGCAATTTCGGGCTTCCATTCTACTCAGTCGCCGCTGATGGCACGCTGTATCACCAACGAGAAACAGGGACGGGGAGTTTTTTACGGAGCGATGATAACCGAAGGAATTGTAGCGCTGATCTGGGCAGCCATCGGTATGGCTTTTTATGGCGGTGTTGGGCCGCTGAATGAAATTATGGCAGCCAATAAAGGGAACGCGGCTTTCGTGGTGAATGAAATTTCAAATTCGCTACTTGGTAAACTTGGCGGAGCTCTGGCTTTGCTGGGCGTTGTTGCTGCGCCGATCACTTCCGGAGATACGGCCTTTCGCAGTGCTCGTCTGATTGTCGCCGATTTCCTGAATTTTAAACAAGGGCCGATAAAAAACAGGCTGATCATCAGTGTCCCGCTGTTTGCTGTCGGATTCGCGTTGACACAGATTGACTTCGCCGTAATCTGGCGGTATTTTGCATGGTCCAATCAAACGCTGGCCATGGTGGTACTCTGGGCCATCACGGTTTACCTGGCTCAGGAGAGAAAAATGTATTGGATAACGCTGATTCCTGCATTGTTTATGACTTCAGTAATTACCAGCTACCTTTTATTTGCTCCTGAAGGATTTGGATTATCTTATACTGTTTCGTTATCGGTCGGGCTGATTGCGGCGCTGGGGGCAGGCATCTGGTTTTTCCTGAAACTGGGGCGGACGGATCTT
>JAEUSS010000228.1 GCA_016788685.1 Prolixibacteraceae bacterium
TCAAACATTGAGGATAGGAAATCCCTTATTTCATTGATGATATTAGGAATTCCATAAATCGCTTTTATTGTTTCGTTGAGACGGTTGAAGTTATCCCAAATTGGCATTTTGTGTATCAAATCGTGTATCAAACAAAAAAGCAGTTACAATTTTCAAATTGTAACTGCTTGATTTTAAGTGACCCCGGTAAGATTCGAACCTACAACCTTCTGATCCGTAGTCAGATGCTCTATCCATTAAGCTACGGGGCCATTGCAAAAGCGATGCAAATATAACGCTTATCAGAACAAAAACAAATCCCAAAAAGCTTTTTTTCTCTTAATTATACTTATTCATTTTGTCGTCAATAAAAACATCCTGATTATTACGAGTTTGTATTTTCATATTTATTATCATTTCATCGGCACCACTCGCCAAAACGGCCTCCTGAATGCCTTTAACCAACTCCATCACCTCGTCAAAATGCCCCTCAACAACCGTTTCGAAAGGGCAGACACGGTAGATTAGTCCCGATTTTTGAATCAACTCAATCGCAACATCCACCAGTTCGTATGATCCTTTTGTCTTTGACCAGGGCAATACCTGAATCGCAACATTTATTTTATTCTTCATTAGATTCTCCCTTTTCCCGATTCATAAACCGTTTTATTTCATCCACACTCATGCGTTTCACATTGGTGATAATTATATCCTGACGAACGAAATCGCCGTATTGATTGCATTCTGCAATAACACCGCTAAACACCCCCTGAATATCAGACTTTACAGGTAACAGCAGAGTAAAAATTGCAAGATTTTCAACGAAGCGAATTTCTTCCAGCTCACCGCCGCTGTTCTTTAAGGCATATTCCAATTCATTCTGAATTAGTTTCCGCTGTACGGCTGAATATTCAACAACATTTTCATTGCCAATAAAAACAACAAAATACCTTAATTTCTGCCCTTTCCCTCCGAGCCCGGTTGAAATATAAACTTGCTGTTCATCCATCAGCGAGCTTTGAATGACCATCCGGCTTTCCTGTAAAGCCAAAATACTCCATTCGCGCAATTCCGGATCCGGATTTTTTGCATACCGTTCGATGGTGCGAAAAGCTTCAACTTTTTCCTGAGAAGCCAATAGAACAAGTATATTTTTCTTTTCTGCAACCGGTACATGCTCATCAAAAAGATCGGACTGATGCTGCAAAATAACATCCTCAGAGAAACTCAATTTCAGATCTCTTCCGTAATTAAAATATTCCATCTGAAGCTCAACATCAATCTGCTCCTCAAGGATACTGAAGTTTTCCGGCAATGATGAAATAGCCTCCTGAATTCGTTTATATATATTATCCTCCTCCATAATTCTGATTCGTGATTTACAAAAGTAACTTAATCAGGTTTGAATTTTCAAGAAAGTAATATTTTTTAAGAGTTTTGTAAAAACTTAAATATCTTTGCGCCATTATTCTTATTTAGTTTAAATTAGCTTAGTCTGTTGAAATCATTATCGTGAGACTTTCTGAAGTAAAAAATAAAGAAACAGTAATAATTACCAAGGTTTTAGGGCACGGTTCTTTCCGGAAAAGAATTACCGAAATGGGCTTCGTGAAGGGAAAAGAGGTTACAGTAATCAAAAACGCCCCTTTCAATGGTCCGATCGAATACAAGATTCTGGATTACAACATTACCTTGCGCCGAACGGAGGCCAATTTAATTGAAGTCGTGAGCCAGATTGATGCCCGGTCGATGGTGGCCCAAAACTTTGAAGGGGTAATCGATTATGAAAATCTGAAAGTCTCAGCAAAGGAAAAAGAACGCACCATTAACATTGCCTTGGTCGGAAACCCGAACTGCGGAAAAACCACCTTATTCAATTTCATCTCAGGGTCCAAAGAGCATGTGGGCAACTACAGCGGTGTTACTGTTGATGCAAAAAAAGCAACTTTTACTCAGAACGGGTATAGTTTCAACATATACGACTTACCTGGAACATACTCACTTACAGCTTATTCTCCGGAAGAAATCTATGTCCGCAAGTTTATTATGGAAGAAACTCCGGACATTGTAATCAACGTGATTGATTCATCCAATCTGGAGCGCAACTTATTCCTGACTACTCAACTGATCGACATGGACATCAAAGTGATTATTGCTTTGAACATGTATGATGAGTTATTGAAAAACGAAGTCAAGTTTGATTTCCGGAGTATGGGGAAATTAATGGGAATACCGATTATTCCGACCATAAGCTCGAAAGGAAAAGGCATTCAGGAATTAATCAAGAAAACCATCGAAGTATACGAAGACCTCGATCCGATCGTGCGCCATATCCACATCAACTACGGCAACGAGCTTGAAAAGTCAATTCAGATTCTGCGAACAAAAATAAAACTGGAAAAACCGATTACTGACAATATATCTTCCAGGTTTTTAGCCATTAAACTGCTCGAACGGGACAAACAGGCAACCGAATCGCTGGCTAGTTATCCGAATTACGCTGAAATTGAAAAATCGGCTCAAAACGAGATCAAGAGGATCGAGCGTCTGTATAACGAAGACAGTGAAACTGTTATCACCGATGCCAAGTACGGTTTTATATCCGGGGCTCTGGAAGAAACCTACAAGCAAAGGGTAAAGAAAATTACAAAACCTTCGGAGAAGATAGATAATATACTCACACATACACTTTTGGGATTTCCGATCTTTCTTCTTTCTATTTCATTGGCTTTTTATGCCACCTTCAAACTTGGTGCATACCCAATGCAATGGATCGAGAATCTGGTTGCTTTTGTTAGCAACATCACCTCTGAGCTGCTTGATGAAGGCATGCTGAAAGACCTGCTGATCAACGGAATAATCGACGGCACCGGAAGTGTTTTGGTTTTCTTGCCCAACATACTGATTCTCTTCTTCTTTATTTCGTTCATGGAAGATTCGGGGTATATGGCCCGGGCGGCTTTTATTATGGATAAAATTATGCACCGATTTGGGCTGCACGGCCGTTCATTTATCCCTATGGTCATGGGATTTGGGTGTAATGTCCCCGCTATAATGGCAACCAGAACGCTGCGAAGTCCGGGCGACCGCCTGTTAACCATGTTAATTATCCCGTTTATGTCGTGCAGCGCGCGCCTTCCGGTGTATGTACTTTTCATCACCGCATTTTTTCCGGAGAACCCGGCATTGGTGCTCAGCGCAATATATTTTTCGGGAATAATAATTGCTTTTTTAACGGCACAACTCCTGAACAAGACTTTTTTCCGAAATAAAGAAACACCTTTTGTGCTGGAATTGCCCCCCTACCGGATTCCAACCCTGAAAAACATCCTCATCCACATGTGGGATAAAGCACAGCAGTAT
>JAEUSS010000255.1 GCA_016788685.1 Prolixibacteraceae bacterium
ACTGATGAAACTGAAACCTGTTCTGGCCGATGTTGATCCTGATTCATTTAATATCGCCCCTGGACTGGTAAAAAAGAGCATTACTTCCCGGACCAAGGCAATCGTTCCGGTGCATTTATACGGCCAATGCGCTGATATGGAATCACTGAACAAACTAGCCCAGGATCATCGCATTTCCATCATCGAAGATGCCTGCCAGGCATTAGGAGCCGATTACTATTTCGGGAACGGAGAAAAAGCCAAAGCCGGAACCATCGGTGATGTAGCCTGCAATTCATTCTTCCCCACCAAAAATCTGGGCGCTTTTGGCGATGGAGGAGCACTGTTCACCAACAACGAAGAACTGGCACAAACCATGCGTTCCATTGCCAATCACGGAATGAGCAAACGCTACCATTACAGACAGATTGGAATAAATTCGAGACTGGACGCCATACAGGCGGCGGTCTTGGATGTCAAATTAAATTACCTGGACCAATACATTCGGGCAAGACAAACAGCTGCCGAAATTTATGACCGGGGCCTGGCGGAGGTTCGTGAAATTAAAATTCCGGCAAGGGTTTCGTACAGCTCTCACAGCTTTCACCAGTACACCATAAAGGTTCCGGAGAAACGGAACGAACTGCAAGAATTCCTCCTGACCAGGAGGATTCCCACAATGATTTATTATCCGGCTCCACTCCACCTTCAGGAAGCATACCAATACCTGGGATACCAGAAAGGTGATTTTCCTGTTGCTGAAGAACTTTCGGAACAAGTGCTATCTTTGCCCATGCACACCGAATTAACCAACGACCAATTAGATTACATCGTTTCGTCTATTCGGTTATTTTTCAGCTAACTAAGACATTTCGGCAAACAACCGATGTAAATAGAGTAAAGCGTATGATTGGAATTATTACCTACGACTTTCCCCACCGGAAAACTCAGGATCTGATCGCCCGGCTTATTTTCAGCGGGTACACCAATTTGATTGTTTTTGCGACGCCATACGTTGAGCGAAAAAATTTCCGGCCGCTTTTTATTCACCGCCCAAGCGGAGCCGTAAATATCTCTGTTCATGACCTGTGCACGCGGATGAACATTAAATATGTCCAGGCAAACGTAGCTGAGTTAAACGAATATTTCCGGAAATACAAATTGGATCACATACTCATTGCCGGAGCAGGAATACTTCCTGAAGAAACAGTAAAAAACCACCGAATCATAAATTCGCATCCGGGATATCTGCCTAATGTGAAAGGGCTTGATGCGTTTAAATGGGCTATATACAACAATCAACCTATTGGCGTTACATCGCATTATGTATCAGATAAGACGGACGAAGGAATACTGATTGAAAGAAGAATTGTACCCGTTTATTTTGAAGACACCTTTCACAGTGTGGCTTACCGACAATACGAAACGGAAATTGAAATGCTGGTGAATGCTATTGAAATTATAAAAACAAAGGATGTACATGAACAACTGGCGGATGAAAACTATCAGCCTGCCCGAAGAATGCCCCATCACATTGAGTTGAAAATGATGGAGGAGTTTCAACGGTTGGTAAAAAAATCGCCGTCATTCATCCAATAAGAACGAAGTTTAAGCTATAATCGGTTCCTTTGTGCCGGTTGCTCCCCTTCAGGCCAACCGCCCTAAAAAGTCGGGCTGCAAACTACAGTCCGGACTGACTAAACGAATGACAGAAGCCTGAAACCTTGAAGGGTTTAACCAATAACCAACAAAAACAGAACATGTTATCAGGAAATAAAATACAGTTTGCGGTGATCGGACAAGGACACATTGGCAAGAGACATGCCGAAGTGATCCTCCAAAACCCACATGCAGAGCTGGCAGCAGTTTGTGACATTCGCACTCCCGAAGAATGTAAAGCAGTATATCCCGGGGTTCCCTTTTATCGCTCAATCGATGAGTTGCTGGAAAAGGAAAAGAACCTGGATGTATTAAATGTTTGTACTCCCAACGGATTACATGCGGAAATGGCCTTAAAGGCTCTTGAAAAAGGAATTCATGTAGTCATTGAAAAGCCAATGGCTCTGAACAAAGCCGAAGCTGAAAAAATTGTTTCCCGGTCAGGAGAGAAAAGCAAAAAAGTCTTTTGTGTAATGCAAAACCGCTACTCTCCCCCATCGGTATGGCTAAAAAGTGTGATGGAGCAGAAACTGCTTGGCCGTTTGTTTCAGGTACAAATCAACTGTTACTGGAACCGCGATGAACGATACTATACCGGACTAAACTGGCATGGCGATGCAAAACTTGACGGCGGAACCTTGTTTACGCAATTTTCGCATTTTATCGACATCTTATACTGGCTTCTCGGCGACATAAAAAACATCAGCGGACAATTCACTGACTTTAACCACCAGACATTGACTGACTTTGAAGATACCGGCATTGTTAATTTCGAGTTTGTTAATGAAGGAATTGGAACTTTAAACTATTCAACAGCGATTTATAACGAAAATCTGGAAAGCAGCATGACCGTCATCGGCGAAAATGGAACGATCAAAGTTGCGGGCCAGTACATGAACGAAGTCGTTTACTGCAACATCCGGGATTATCAGATGCCGGAACTCGAAGCCTGTGCCCCGCCCAATCATTACGGTTCCTACAAAGGATCGGCACAAAATCATCATCTGGTCATTCAGAATGTCATAGACTCATTAAACGGCCTGAGCCCCATCAGTACCAATGCTTACGACGGACTTAAGGTTGTTGACATCATCGAACGCATATACGCAGTTAGAAATCAGGTATGGAAAAAAAAGTAGAACCGGCTCATCTTTACCGCTGGTATGCTGTGTACGTCAAATCGAGAGCTGAAAAGAAAGCACAGGTTGAGTTACAGTATAAAAAAATCGAAAGTTTTTTACCGCTCCAGCGCAAACTGCGGCAATGGAGTGACCGCAAGAAGTGGGTAGAAATGCCGCTTATCCCCGGCTATCTGTTTGTCAGAGTCAGTCGCAAAGAGTATGACCTGACGTTACAGTCGCCCCAGGTAGTGAGTTTTGTAAGGTTCGAAGGAACTGCCGCTACAATTCCTGACAATCAGATTGAGTACCTGAAATTGATGCTCAAGCAGGATAATCTGGATATTGAAATCACTCGGGAAACCTTTGAGCCCGGGCAAATAATTGAAGTTATTGCCGGGCCTCTGATCGGTGTTCGGGGGAAACTGGTCAGAATAAAAGGGAAAAATAAAGTAGCTGTTGAACTCGAACAGCTAGGCTATTCGGCATTGATCGAGATTTTGGCCGATGACATCCGGATCGTGGAAAGTACAGACGAATCAACCTCAGAATAAACCTGTTTTTCAGACAAGACAACTCCTGTACCGTCCAAAAACACAGGTTTGGCACAATAAGTATAAAAGCCTAAAAGCGCCTCACTATTCTTAAGTACCTTTGAGGTCGGCTTTTCGAAAACTGAGCCTGCAAAATTTTATTTTTCAATTTTGGGTAAAATATCAGACAGTGCTCTTTTTTATGACATTCCATCCAAATAAGAATCAACCTGTTACAAAAGCAGCAGAGATTTTAAACAGCAGATGACAATACTCCGACTTATTAACCAGGCAATACATGCATCAATTCTGGCCGGCTCAAAAATCAGGGAGGTTTATTCACAAACCAACTTCGAGGTGCAGCTAAAAAATGATCAGACTCCCGTCACCCGGGCGGACCAAAATGCTCACGATGAAATCATGAGAGTCCTTGCCTCCTGCCAGCTTCCGGTTTTAAGCGAAGAGGGAACAACAACCGGCTTTCAGGAAAGAAAAAACTGGGACTTATTCTGGATGGTCGATCCGTTGGACGGAACTAAAGAGTTTATCAAACGAAACGACGAATTTACAGTAAACATCGCGCTGATCAATAAAAACACTTCGGTTGCCGGAGTAATTTATGCCCCGATAACCGGCGAACTTTATGCCGGAATTCCGGGTTCGGGAGCCTACAAGCTGATAAACCCGACAGCCAATTGTTCGTTTCAGTTCATGCAGCAATCGGGAACAAAACTTCCGGAAAAAACTGACCGGAAACACTTTACGATTGCCGTTAGCCGATCACATATGAATCAGGAAACGGAAGCATACATTGAAGCACTTCGAAAAAAACACCAATCTGCTCAGGTTATTAATCTGGGCAGTTCGCTGAAAATGTGCAGGATCGCCGAAGGGACGGCAGATGTTTACCCCAAATTCGGGAAAACCATGGAATGGGATACAGCTGCCGCCCACGCCATTGTTAAAGCCGCAGGAAAAAACATTTACTGCACTGACCTGAGAACAGAGTTAATGTACAACAAAAAAGAGTTACAAAACCCACACTTTATAGTCTTATGACACCACAAGGATTTATAGTGCTGGCTATTATCATCATCATGATTATTGCGCTGGCCAAAGAAGTAATGCGCCCTGGCCTGATTTTATTTTCAGCTTTGATTTTCCTGATGATTTTCGGAAGCGTTAATGGCAATGAAGTTCTGGCTGGTTTTTCGAATAAAGGAATGATCACTGTTGCCATTCTTTTTGTGGTCAGTGAAGGAATCACCCAATCTGGAGCTTTAAACAGACTGGCAACGGCATTTCTGCCAAGGCGCAGAGGAAACACAAGATCCTTATTCTTTCGTGTTATGTTTCCCATCTCGTTCATGTCGGCATTCTTAAACAATACCCCCATTGCAATCATTTTTGCCCCCATCATAAAAAGATGGGCTGAGAACCTGAACCTTTCAGCCCAGAAATTTCTGATTCCTCTGTCGTACGCGACCATCCTGGGAGGCGTCTGCACACTGATCGGAACGTCAACCAACCTGGTTGTACACGGGTTGATGCTCGATAACGGATACAGCGGATTTTCAATGTTCGAACTCGGAATGGTTGGTGTTCCGCTGGCCTTTACCGGATACATTTACATGAGCTACATTGGCGTTCACCTGCTTCCGGGAGAGAAAAACTTTATCCGGAAACCACTTTCCGACCAGAAAGATTATTACTACGAACTGATTATTCCTGACGGAAGTCCGCTGGTTGGGCAGGGCCTGAAAAACGGGAGAAACAAAGGACTAAAAGGCTTTGACATCATCGAAATAGACCGGGACGAGACGAAATTTGCCGGGAAGGCGCACGGGCTAACTCTCGAAGCCAACGACCATCTTTTGGTTGCCGGAAAATCGAGTGGCCTGGAAACCATCAAAAATCTGACCAGTGTCCGGCTGAGAGGACTCGACTTGCTGGAAGACCAGGTTAAAACCAGCGACCTGAAACAATACGAAGCAGTCCTGGCACCCCGTTTCCCGGGAATCGGAAAAACAATTGTGGAGTTCAACTTTTTTGATCATTATCAGGCTGCCATTATCGCCGTACACCGAAACGGAGAACGAATCACGTCTAATTTGCGGAGCCTGAAACTCAAAGAAGGTGACAATCTCGTACTCCTGACCACCGACCGGTTTATCAAAAACTGGGGCGATTCGAAGATTTTTTACCTCACTACATACATTGGCGACCACAACCAAACAAGCGGAAAGGCAAAAAAATGGCTGGCTCTGAGCATCCTGACACTTATGATTGCCGGCGCCACAGCGACTGATTACCTTCCTAAATTTGAGAACGTTCAGGCCGACATGTTCTTTTTTGCGGCTGTTGCTGCCATGCTGATGGTTTGGCTGAAAATCGTCCCACACCAAAAATACACCAAAGCAATCAGCTGGGATTTACTCATAACCATTGCCTGTTCGTTCGGGATAAGCAAGGCGATGCAAAACTCCGGACTGGCCGACGGCATTGCCCACACGGCAATCAACTTTGCAAAAAACTGGGGCCCGATCGGGGTACTGGCGTGCATCTATCTCATCACCAACATTTTTACCGAAGTAATTACCAACAATGCAGCTGCGGCCATCTCTTTCCCTATCGCCATGGCAGCCGCCAATCAAATGGGGGTTGATCCGAAACCATTTTTCGTGGCCATTGCTGTTGCTGCTTCCATGAGTTTCACCACTCCCATTGGTTATCAAACGAACCTGATTGTTCAGGGGATCGGAAATTATAAATTCAGAGATTTTGTGAAAGTCGGCCTCCCGCTGAACATCCTGATTTTTCTGATTGCAATTTCCCTGATTCCTCTTTTCTGGAAATTTTAACCAGTCAAAAGAAAGAAAAGTTTAAATCTGACCTCTTTTCGACCGGTTAGTATTAATACCGATCAATAGAAGAGTATTTAGTATTATTTTAGGCGCATCAAAAAACAACCCGAATATAAAAAGGTATGACAGAGTACAGTCTTTCACATTTAAAAGAGCTTGAAGCCGAAGCCATCCACATCATTCGTGAGGTGGCGGCTGAATTTGAAAATCCGGTAATGCTTTATTCCATCGGAAAAGATTCATCCGTAATGGTTCGTCTGGCCGAGAAAGCTTTTTACCCCGGAAAAGTTCCTTTCCCGCTGATGCACATCGATTCGAAATGGAAATTCAGGGAAATGGTCGAATTCCGTGATAATTATGCCCGCGAGAATGGCTGGAATTTGATCGTTCATTACAACAAGGCTGCTTACGAAGCAGGAGTAGGCCCCTTTACCCACGGCAGTAAAGTGCACACCGATGTCATGAAAACTCAGGCTTTGCTCGAAGGGCTGAACAAATACAAGTTTGATGCAGCCTTTGGTGGTGCCCGCCGCGATGAAGAAAAATCGCGTGCCAAAGAACGGATCTTCTCGTTCCGCGATAAATTTCACCAGTGGGACCCCAAAAACCAACGCCCCGAATTGTGGGACATCTACAATGCCCGTGTCCACAAAGGCGAATCCATTCGCGTGTTCCCGATTTCAAACTGGACCGAACTGGACATCTGGCAATACATCCGTCTGGAAAAAATACCGATTGTGCCGCTTTATTTTGCCAAAGAGCGCCCCGTGGTGAATGTGGACGGAAACCTGATTATGGTTGACGACGAGCGCATGCCCAATGAAATGGCCGAAAAAGCTGAAATGAAAATGGTTCGTTTCCGCACCCTGGGCTGTTATCCGCTGACGGGCGCCGTTGAATCGGAAGCCGACACCATCGAAAAAATCGTGGAAGAAATGATGACTGTAACCGTTTCTGAACGAACCACCCGCGTGATCGACTTCGACCAGGATGGCTCCATGGAACAGAAAAAACGGGAAGGGTATTTCTAGAAAGGGTTGTCGGGGTTGGAATGGTTAGATTTGTTATCATTGTTCGTTTTGTTGCCATTATTAAAGCCCAACTTCAAAACAGGAAAAAATGAAAAGTTACAAAGACCTTGAAATATATACGCAGGCATTTGATTTAGCCGTTCGGATATATTTTCTGACAATCAAACTACCGAATCCCGACAAATTTGAGACTGGTAATCAGATCAGGCGTTCGAGCCAGTCGATAAAAGATAATATTGTTGAAGGTTATGGCCGGCGAAAGTACAAGGCTGACTTTATAAAGTTTTTGGTTTATAGTCATGCTTCATTATTGGAATCCACGTCACAGGCCGAGTTTTTGAATACTGTTCATCCGGAAACCGGTTGGCAGGAAATCGCAGAGGAGTTGAATAAATTGGGTATTAAAATTTTCAACTTCATCACTTACGTCGAAACTAACTGGAAAACCTGACAACAAGTATAACAATTACAACAACGACAACAAGTACAACAACGACAACATTTTACTATGACAACACCAAATATCGACATCAACGCTTACCTCGATCAGGACGAGAAAAAAGACCTGCTCCGATTGTTAACTGCCGGTTCGGTTGACGATGGTAAATCAACGCTGATTGGCCGTTTGCTGTTCGACAGCAAAAAAATCTACGAAGATCAGCTTTCGGCTTTGGAGCGCGACAGCAAACGCGTAGGCCATGCCGGTGAGGAAATCGACTACGCGCTCCTGCTCGACGGCCTGAAAGCCGAACGCGAACAGGGAATCACCATCGATGTGGCTTACCGCTACTTCTCGACCAACAAAAGGAAATTCATTATTGCCGATACGCCCGGACACACGCAGTACACCCGCAACATGGTAACCGGGGCCTCAACGGCCAACCTGGCCATCATCCTGATTGATGCCACCAAAGGCGTCATCACCCAAACACGCCGCCACACCTTCCTGGTTTCTCTTTTAGGAATTAAGCACGTGGTGTTGGCCGTCAACAAAATGGACCTGGTGAATTACGATCAAAAAGTGTTCGACGAAATTGTGGCCGAATACAAATCATTCATCACCCAACTCGATGTTCCGGATGTGAATTTTATTCCGCTTTCGGCCCT
>JAEUSS010000259.1 GCA_016788685.1 Prolixibacteraceae bacterium
CTGCTCTCGTTTATCGCTTTGTATGGCCGCGAAATCGGAATTGAAAATTCTTCTCTTTTCTTTCTTGTATTCGCCGCCGGAATTGCAATCTCGCGCATGACGGCCGGAAAAGCATTTGACCGGAACGGTCCGTTGGGAATACTGACGCTTTGCCTGACTTTGCTCATTATTGGCTATCCGGTTCTGGCTCTCGCCCCCAATACCGTTGCCTTTTTTGCATCGGCACTGGTCATTGGTTTCGGAATCGGTGTCGTATTCCCCACCTTTACTACTATCGTAAACAACCTGGCCACCGATAAGAACCGGGGAGCAGCCAACTCGACAATCTACACCGCGCTGGACACGGGTATGGGACTGGGAATGATTGTTTCCGGGCTGATCGCCCAATACATATCCATTCCGGCAGTTTTTCTGGCTGGCTCACTTGTTTGCGCGGCCGGACTGGCCTTTTTCCGCCTGAAAGTGTTTGGTTTTTACATGAAAAATACCCCGAAATCCTGAGTGCTGAAGCTATTCATCAATCTGGCCAGGCATAATATGCTTTGCGGGAATATTCTTATTCATCAGTTTCATTCTGCAAAAAAAGGTTCAGCACAAACTAAAATCAGCGCTATTCCCGTTTACAAACAAGGCATAGCGCTGATAAACCGAGCCGACAACTGGCTGCCGGCTCATTAAAGTCCGAAGTACAGAGGCTGCCGGACTGGACAGCCTCTTATACCTTTGCTAGATTTTCTTCCCGATATAAAATACGTAACCGTAATAGGATTTGTATCTGGCATACAACTGTGCCTCATCACGTACGCTGTAAACAAGTTCTTCAGCACTCTGATTTCCTGCATACTTTTTAAGGAAAGTCTCCTGTGCTGCAACCTGTGGAATATAATAATTATCGGTCCAGCAGTTTTCGGGTAAAACAAAAGTAGCAACGGGGACGTATCCGGCTTTCTGCATCTGGCCTACTTTATTCGGAATTGTATCGATCTCCGGATAAGCGTCCATCCAAAACCGGTCGATTTCTTCGGGGCGCTCATCGGTAAACCACGATGCCTCGGTGACGGCCATATAACCCCCTGTTTTCAGGAAACGTCGCCATTCGGTCAGGCCACGCTCAAAACCAATGTTGTAAATAGCGCCTTCCGACCAAATCAGGTCGAACTCTTCATTCCCAAAAGGCAGGTCGTCCATCGATCCGACCACACCTTTCACTTTTTCCTGAAGATTGTGCTTTTCAGCATTTTGGTTGAGCTGCTTAATGAAATCGGGGAACAAGTCGACAGCAGTTATCTGTCCGGGCACGTGCCTGCCCAGCACCATCGTCTGACCGCCTGTTCCGCAGCCTATATCGGCAATGCGGGCCCGGTCGGTAAGATTATCAATAAAGCTCAGCGCCCTGACGGTTGCTTCAGGGCTCCCCGGCCCTTGTCGTTCTACATTCGAAAAATATTCGCAGATTAAACTTAAATCGAAGTCGTGAATTGATTTACTTTCGTTACTCATGATGTTTAAATTATATATACTGAGGCAACGGCACAAGCCATCGGAGAGCCGGGCTTAGCCTCATTTTGTTAAAATATGGACATGAAAATAACTCCGGCCGGAATGGCCTGAGTTCAATGGAGTGATAACCTTCGTCCGAAAACCAAAGGTTATTTACCTCACCAGATCCGAATTAACA
>JAEUSS010000271.1 GCA_016788685.1 Prolixibacteraceae bacterium
TTATGAATGGAAGAAAAATGCGCAAGGAGAAACAGATTACATCCCCGGAAAATTCTTCAAAAAGTGGATTGAATGGAGAAGTAAAAACATTTACGATTTTATGTCGCTGGCCCGCCAAACCATCAAATCCATTAACCCGGATATTTCTTTCGGTACTTATACCGGAGCTTGGTATCCTTCGTATTTCGAAGTGGGGGTAAACTGGGCCAGCAACCAGTACGACCCGTCAAAAGATTTCGATTGGGCTACTCCCGAATACAAAAATTTCGGTTATGCCGAGCTGCTCGACCTGTACATGACAGGAAACTACTACACCAATGTAACAATGGAAGAATACCTGAAAAATAACAACATTGTCATCAACGAAACCGACAGCAAAGGTGCCACCGGAACATGGTACTGCGTGGAAGGCTCGTGCCAGAAAATCAGGGGAATCCTGAACGGACAAAAATTCATCGGCGGTATTCTGGTTGATCAGTTCTACGACAACCGTCCGCAACTGTCGCGCACCATTGCCATGAACCTCCAGGCGTCTGACGGGCTCATGGTTTTCGACATCGTTCACATCATCCGAAAAAATATGTGGAAAGAGGTGGAAGCCGGTTTTGAAATGGCCGCCGACAGCACTACATTTGACAGCAAGTAATCCTGAAAATAGCCACGATTGAGTTGAACCAGTAACAGCTCAATCATGGCTCTTCAGTCGTTCATTATTAAACTAAATGATACCCAAATGAAACAGCACCTCCTTCTATTCCTGATTATTTTATTCAGCTTCAGTCATGGCTTTTCTGCCGAGAAAGGCGTAAAACAAACAGTTTGCAAAGGAAACGTTTCGTGTGAAGGGAAAGGCCTTGCAGGAATTGTGGTAACCGACGGAACACATTTCAGCCAGACCGACAGCAAAGGGAATTATTCACTCGAAGTCAGTCCCTCAGCCTCGTTCATCTACATTTCCAGCCCTGCCGGGTACAACGTCCCCGTTGAAAACTCGGTTCCGCAGTTCTACAAAAATCTGAACGTGAGCAATCGCTCCGGAAAAATCAACTTTCAACTAACGAAAAGCAAAACCGATGAAAGCCGGCACGGATTCGTTGCCTGGGCCGATCCGCAAATCAAAGCCAGCGAAGAACTTCCGCTATACAAGGAAGCAGTAGCAGACTTGAGCAACCTGCTGAAAGCAAACCCGCAGATTCCTTTTCATGGCATCGGTTGCGGCGACATCGTGGGCGATAATCCGGCCCTGTTCGACAGCACCAAACTCACCCTGTCTGAAACCGGGATTCCTTTCTACCAGTCGATGGGCAACCACGATATGAAATACTACGGACGGTCGAACGAAACAGCGCCAGCCGTTTTCGAAAAACACTTTGGCCCGGCCTATTACTCATTCAACAAAGGAAAAATCCACTATGTAGTACTGAACGATGTTTTTTACATCGGGCGTGATTATTTCTATATTGGTTATTTACCCGAACAGCAACTGGCCTGGCTTGAAAAAGATTTGTCGTTTGTTCCGGAAGGATCGACCGTGGTGGTCACGTTCCATATTCCTTCGGCACTCAACGAAAACGACATCAAAACATTCGAATACGCCAATATTTCTGGGTCAATGACCAACAAAAAGGCGTTATACGAATTACTGAAGCCTTATCAGGCTCACCTGATTTCGGGGCACCTGCATTATACGCGCAACATCGTCATTTCACCTTCCATTTACGAACACATCATGTCATCCGTCTGCGGCTCGTGGTGGCAGGGACCTTATGCCGAAGACGGAACACCCAAAGGATACGGAGTATTTGAAGCCGATGGAAATCAGATTTCGTGGTACTTCAAAAGTATCGGACACGAAAAAGACCATCAGTTGCGCGTTTATCCCGTGGGAGCAAATCCCGAACAGCCCGGATACATCACTGCTAACGTCTGGAACTGGGATCCGGAATGGAAAGTGTTCTGGTACGAAAACGACCGGAAGATGGGCGAAATGGAAGCCTATTCAGGACTTGACCCGGAAACAGTAAAGTCGTTTGCTGACAAAAGTAAACTGGCCTACAAATGGATTTCGGCCCGCAAAACCGACCACCTGTTCAGGGCCAAACCCAGTTCACCTTCGGCAAAAATAAGGATCGAAGCGATTGACCGTTTCGGAAAAATCTATCACGTTAACTTATAATCAAACAGCAAAAACATAAACCATGTCAAACGAACAAAACTCACGACGCGATTTCTTCAAGAAAGCTTCGATTACAGGAATGGCAGCGATGGCGCTTCCCATTGTTTCAATCGGACAAGAAGCAGAAATTGCACAACCAATTTCAGGAGTTGAAAGCAAACTCATCATCCCTAAAGCGCAGGGACTCAAAATCACCGGAACTTGCCTCGATGAAATTTCACACGATATTCCTCACCAGAACTGGGGAGAAAAGGAATGGGACCGCGATTTTGCCTACATGAAAGCCATCGGGATCGACACGGTGATTATGATCCGCTCCGGATACCGTAAATTCATTACTTATCCTTCGGAATACCTGATGAAAAAACACGCCTGCTACCGCCCTTCGGTGGATTTGGTAGACATGTATCTACGCCTGGCTGACAAATACAAAATGAAATTCTACTTCGGACTTTACGACTCGGGAAAATACTGGGATACCGGCGACTTGAGCTGGGAAGTGGAAGACAACAAATATGTAATCGACGAAATCTGGAAAAACTACGGAAGCAAATACAAGAGTTTCCAGGGCTGGTACATCAGCGGCGAAATCAGCCGTCAGACCAAAGGTGCCATTGGCGCTTTCCATGCCATGGGGAAACAGTGCAAAGACGTTTCCGGCGGTTTGCCAACCTTCATCTCGCCCTGGATTGACGGCAAAAAAGCAGTTCAGGCAGCCGGAAGCGCCTTATCGAAAGAAAATGCAGTTTCGGTTCAGGAACACGAACGTGAATGGAGCGAGATATTTGCCGGAATTCATGATGTGGTTGATGCCGTTGCTTTTCAGGACGGACACATCGACTACGACGAGCTGGACGCGTTCTTCATGGTAAACAAAAAAATGGCCGACAAATACGGCATGAAATGCTGGACCAACGCCGAAACCATCGACCGCGATATGCCGATCAAATTTTTACCGATTAAATTCGACAAACTTCGCATGAAACTGGAAGCCGCTGCCCGCGCCGGTTACGACAAGGGAATCACATTCGAATTCTCGCATTTCATGAGCCCGCAATCGTCGTACACCCAGGCCGGCCATTTGTATAATCGCTACAAAGAATATTTTAATATCAAATAACTTGCTTCATGACTAATAAAAAAAACGAAGAAAATCTTTTGTATGTGATTTTTCTGGCAGCAGTTGCTGCCCTCGGTGGATTTTTATTTGGCTACGATACCGCAGTCATCTCCGGAACAATCGGAAGTGTCGCCGCCCAGTTCAGCCTGGATGACGTGAGCACCGGCTGGTACGTAGGTTGTGCCCTGGTTGGTTCCATTGCCGGGGTAGCCATCGCCGGAAAACTGAGCGACTATTTCGGAAGAAAAATGGTACTCCTGTTTTCGGCAGTACTCTTCACCAGCTCGGGGATTGGCTGCATGGTTTCCGGAAGTATTTCCGACCTCGTGCTGTACCGCATCATCGGAGGAGTAGGTATTGGGGTGGCCTCTGTCATATCACCCCTTTATATTTCCGAAATATCCGTTTCACGCTTTCGCGGAACATTAGTTTCGCTTTACCAACTGGCCATTACTGTTGGCTTTGTCGGTGCTTACCTGGTTAACTATGCCATCAGCGAACATGCCGCACACATGAAAGAAATTGGCAACGTTGGCGGATTGTGGGGAAAATACATGGTAACCGAAACCTGGCGCGGAATGCTGGGCGCCGAAGCCATTCCGGCTTTGTTGTTTTTCATTATCCTGTTTTTCATTCCTGAAAGTCCGCGCTGGCTGGTGCTGAAATCAAAAGAAACATCAGCACTGAAAACCTTGAAACGTATATACGGATCAGTAAAAGCCGATGAGCAGGTGGCCGACCTGAAAAACCTGGTTCGGTCGGAAGAGAAATCGGACTGGAAGATCCTGTTTCAACCCGGATTCCGTGTTGCCCTGTTTATCGGTGTCAGCCTGGCCATCCTGGGACAATTTATGGGAGTAAACGCGGTGCTTTATTACGGTCCGTCCATCTTCCAGCAAACCGGCCTTTCCGAAGGCGATTCGCTGCTTTACCAGGTCATTATCGGTTTGGTAAACTTTGGTTCAACCGTGCTGGCCATGGCCGTAATCGACAAAATAGGCCGTAAAAAGCTGGTATACTACGGAGTTTCGGGCATGATTGTATCACTCGTTCTGATCGGTGCTTATTTTACCCTGAATAAAACATCGAATGTGATTCCTCCGATTACCTTACTGATTCTGATTATGGTTTACATTTTCAGTTGTGCCATCTCCATTTGCGTGGTCATCTGGGTGCTGCTCTCCGAAATGTATCCGGCCAAAGTGCGCGGCCTGGCCATGTCGGCAGCAGGATTCTCGTTATGGATCGGAACTTACCTCATCGGACAACTAACTCCCTGGCTGATGACAACTTTGTCGCCCGCAGGCGTTTTCTGGTTGTTCGGCCTGATGTGTATTCCGTACCTGTACATCACCTGGAAACTGGTTCCTGAAACAACAGGAAAATCGCTTGAAGACATTGAACGTATGTGGCAAAAAAAATAATAACATGAGACTCTTTTTATTAACCCTGATTTTATCCCTGGCATTAACCAATGCAGGACGGGCAACCCAAACTGACAGCCTGAAATACATCAACGCAACAAACTTTGAACTGATCGGGAAAGGATTTGCCGATACTGAAAACCTGTACGACCGTCTGCCGGCCAGCCTGAAAGGCGTGACACGGCCACCGGTATGGTCGCTGTCGAAAAACTGCAGCGGACTGGCCATTCGGTTTCGCACCAACTCGAAAGCAATTGCTGCCAAGTGGGAAGTAACCGGCGATGTGGTTATGAACCACTTTGCTCCTTCCGGAATTAAAGGGCTGGATTTGTATGCCCTGAAAGACGGCAAATGGCAATTCGTCAATTCGGCCCGTCCTTCAGGAAAAGCAACTACGGCAACCATCATCAGTAACATGACCGGAACGGATATGGAATACATGCTGTATTTACCCCTTTACGATGGGCTGGCCAATCTCGAAATCGGCGTTCAGGCAACAGCAGAAATCAGCAAGCCAAAAGTCGATTCGCCCCGCAAAGAAAAGCCGGTGGTGTTTTACGGAACCAGCATTACTCAGGGTGGTTGTGCTTCGCGCGCCGGAATGTCGTACCCGAATATTTTATCGCGCATGCTCGACCGGCAGATTATCAACCTGGGATTCAGCGGTAACGGACAACTCGATCTGGAAGTTGCTGAAGCATTGGCCAACATTGATGCTTCATGCTTCGTAATCGACTGCCTGCCCAATGTGAACATCGCCCAGATGAACGAGAAGTATGCCCGTTTCCTGGAGATTATCCGCAAAAAGAATCCGGATGTCCCGATTTTAATGGTTGAAACGATACTTTTTCCGCACATGTATTTTGACCAAAGCGTATATTCGTTGCTTCATGAAAAAAATGCTTTGCTGAAAAAAATCTACACTGAGCAGAAAAAGAAAAACGATAAGCATATTTATTACCAGAAAGCCGATAAACTGATCGGTACCGATTTTGAAGCCACCGTTGACGGCATCCATTTAACCGATCTGGGGTTCTTGCGGATGGCTGAAAACCTTCATCCTGTTCTTCATAAATTGATTAAATAATAAAAAAGGGGCGAGCGATCGTCCCTTTTTTATTTCCGAAAAATCATTCCTGATTCAAGTGATCAGTTCCCGAAAAATCCGGATGCTCACGCTACTGGTCTCCGAACGAAACCCCCATTTTCCGGGCTTTTAAAACCAGCGGATGTTCCGGGGAAACCAGCCGAAGCTTCCCTCCCACTTCTTCCAGCGGAACCGTTGTCAATTCGTTTTTAATTAATGCTACCATTTTCCCGAAATTCCCCTGTGCAATACATTCGGCGGCATAGGCTCCGTAACGTGTCGCTAGGATGCGGTCCATGGGTGAAGGGCTTCCGCCGCGCTGCGTGTACCCTAAAACAGTTTCGCGCGCTTCGGCATCAATATGCTGCTGAAGCGTTTCAGACACATACCTGGCGGCCGACATCGATTTCGGATGATCAATCCCCTCGGCAACCACAACGATGGTGTATGGCTTGTTATTATCGTAGCGTTCCTGAATCTTTGCGCAGACCAAATCCATTGAGAATTTAATTTCCGGGATCAGAATGATATCACCACCACCGGCCATTCCGGCGTAAAGTGCAATCCAGCCTGCATTGTGCCCCATCACTTCAATGATCATTACCCGTCCGTGCGAGTTCGCCGTACTGTGCAAACGGTCGATAGCCTCGGTAGCAATGTTCAGAGCCGAATC
>JAEUSS010000330.1 GCA_016788685.1 Prolixibacteraceae bacterium
CTTGGTTGAAGACAGGCTGATTTCCATCTAAGACACTTGCCTTGTTATACCAGTAGGCATAGCCCGGACCATCCAGGAAGGTTGGGAAGTTGGCATTTGCCGAAATACCGTAAGAGCCTTTGTAAGTAATCTTGGCTTCGCCGGTTTTCCCTTTTTTTGTGGTAATGATGATTACCCCACCGGCACTCTGAAGACCATATACGGCAGAGGATGCGGCATCTTTCAAGACTGAAACAGATTCAATGTCACTTGGGTCAATCTCGTTAATTGAACGAGGCATTCCATCAACAATGTAAGTAACTCCAGCTCTTGATCCGCGGATTCTCAACCCTGCATTGTCGGCGCCTGGCTGTCCTGATTCCTGAACAGAGGAAACCCCTGCTACACGTCCGCCGAGGATACTGGAGATGTTGGTTGATGGTGTTTTCAGAAGCTCAGAGCCTTTGATCTGGGATATTGAACCCGTCAGGCTCGACCGTTTCTGAGTTCCGTAACCAACAATAACTACTTCGTCAATGCTTTTGGAATCTTCTTCCAATACCACATTGATCGTTTTACGGTTGCCTACAACTTCTTCTTTCGCATTGTATCCGATATAGGTGAATACCAGAGTCGCTTTTTCATTGGCAACCTGAATGGAAAAGTTTCCGTTAACATCGGTAATTGTCCCGGTTTGCGAACCTTTAATCATTACCGTTGCTCCAATTAATTCTTCTCCTTTGGTGTCCTTAACGCTTCCTGAAATAAGCGATTGAGCACTGATGGTTTGAGAAGATAAAACCAGACTGGCCAGAACCAGAATGCATAAAGCTATTCCCTTTATTCTGCCGGTACTTCGAGATAGCACTTTTTTCATAGAAATTTTGTTTTCATTGTTTTGTAATTATGTTTAGTAATAAAGAATGGTATTAGTCAATGGACTGGAAGCTTCCTTTGATGCCTTCTTCCAATTCTTTCCACCAGCCGTTGTTGATGATGTGCACAACATCAAAAATCATCACTCCGTCTGTTTTTTTTCGGCACATTTTCATGGCTCGTACAAATTGGTTCGGATCGCCTTTGTATTGATCGACATACAGCCCGCCATACAGTGGGACAACGCCTTTAGTAACCTTCATGGCCAGTTCGGCCGAGCCTTCCACTGTATTTTCGGGGTCTTTGGTGGCCCGCATACCGGCTTCGGTTCTTAAAATCTTGCTTTCGTTCAGTTTTTCAACTTCTTTCCGGCTTACCTCGGTGAAATAGCAGCCTACGGTAAACAAATCCAGAACTTCGGCATATCCTGTATTTTTGTATTCAGGTGTCGCCCAAGAGTATTCTGCTGCCGGATCGTAGGTTTTGCTGGCCCAGTTAACGCCAACATCGTAGTATGAAGAATACCAGGCTCCGGTGTAATCGCCGTAAACGATTTTGGGGTTGATGCCCTTCAGTTCTTTCTTTAAATCGACAAAGAAGTTGGTAATAACAGTAGCCCGCCATTCGAGCCACTTTTTGAAATGCTTTCCTTCCTTGATTTCCGGTTTTTCTTTCGAACCGCCCCATTCGTAGATGTCTTCAGGGAAACGGACAACTTTTTCGCCGATATAGTTTTCGAACACCTCGCGCGAGAGTGGCGAGAAATCAGCCTGAATACCGTCAAAACGTCCGCGGTCGAGCATTACACCGTCGAGTTTCGGGTATTTGCTAACCAGTTCTTTCCACAGCGAAGTCAGGTGCGAACGAACTTCCGGATTTGCCGGGTTCAGCATGGCCGAGTACTTCTTTTTCAGTTGGGTAATCGGAACCATTCCTTCCGGAGTGTAATTGATGGATTGCCATTCGGGATGGGTGGTGTAAACCATGCCGCGATCGAAGAAATTGTGTCCGCCGACAAAGTTGTTCATCGAGGCATGAATTCTGATTTTTCGTTTGTGGCCTTCTTTGATGAAGCATCCGAGGAAATCAAATTTGGGATCGCGGGTTACGCCTTGCCACTCGTTCATACGTGGAGCAATTTTGCTGTCGAAAAGTACTTCGCCGGTAATGGGGCGGACATCGATCACGGCATCGGTAACTCCGGCTGTGGCGCATTTGTCAAGGTACTTTTTTATTGAATCAGCATTGCTGAACCGGGCAAAGTTTGCCGTAGCGTCAAACCACAATAAATTTTGGGTTTTGTGTCCGGTTTTCTTTGCTTCGCAGGTGAACTGGAAAGCGATTAAAAAGATAATCAGTAAGTGCCAGTGTCTCATTAATTTCAATTTGTTGGTTATAGATTTATTGTTATTCCAGAATTCTCCAGATTTCATACAGACCACGCGGAACGTGGAAACAGCCTTTCCATTTGCCTCCTTTTAGTTCCAGAAGCGGTTCGCCCTGGCGGTTGAGGTATCCGAACCATTCGGGGTATTCCGGATCTTTGAAATGGTTCCAGGTGTATTCGTGGATAGTTTCGAACCAGTTTTTGCAGGCTTCGTTCCCGGTGAGGCGATACCCTTTGGCCATGGAAATGAGCGTTTCGATATGGACCCACCAGAGTTTCTGATCCCATTCCAGTTGCTGGGTCGGATGTCCTTTGACATCAAGGAAATAGAAAATTCCGCCATGTTTCTGATCCCAGCCTTTCTCGGTCGAGCGAAGTAAAATTTCGATGCAGCGATCAATCAAAGCGCGGTCGTTGTTACGAACAGCCAGGTCCATCATGAACCACATGGATTCATTGGTGTGGCCCGGATTCAGGAGCCTTCCCTCGAATGAATCGCTGAAATTTCCTTCAGGAGTAACACTTTCGAGTATCAGACCTGATTCTTTGTCATAAAATACCTCCATGACTTCTTTGATCAACGGCTGAATGGTTTTGTTTACCTGCTCGGTACCGAGGATCTCTTCCATAATCAGCGAAAGATTACACAAAATCATCGGCAGCGAAAAGCTTTTCAAAGGACGTGTCCCCGGGTAAGCCTTGTTGTAAATGCCTTTGGTATTATCCTGACGTTTCTGGATGTTGGCGAACGTATTCAGAGCAAGCAGTTTGTGGTTTTCGTCGCCGGTGGCTTTGTACAATTCGCTGAAAGCCATGGCTGCAAAGCAATCAGAGAAAATGTTGTAAGGCTGAACCAGTGGTTTCCCTTCGCGTGTAAGCGAGAAGTACCAGTTCCCTTGCGCATCCATTCCGTATTTTTTCATGAATTCAGCTCCGTGCAAAGCCATGTCGAGCCATTCCTGTTTTTTTTCTACTTTGTTGTAAAGCATTGAAAAAAGCCAGACTTCACGTCCCTGGAGCCACATGAATTTATCTGTATCAAAAACGCCCCCGCAGCGGTCCAGACAGGTGAAGTAACCTCCTGAAATAGTGTCTTTTGAGTGGTTCATCCAAAAGGGGATAACCGAATCAAGGAGTTCCTTTTTGTATTGTCCCGCATACTTTTCCAACTCATTCATTGTCTTGTTTTTAATATTTTAGGATTTGAGATTTTTCTGTTTTGCCTGTTTCCGGCATTAGCGATAGTTGCCATCGAACCCGATTGTTTTGATTTCGAACGGGCGGATCAGCTCGTCAACTAAAATGCTGAGTTCTCGCTTTGTAATATTGAGCTTGGGTTCGAATTTCCTGCTCATCCGTTTTTCCCAAAGTTGCTGGGTTTCGGCTGAAACGTCTTTTTTCAGATATGCCGCAATCAGCTCTCTGGCTTTTTGTACCGTCAGCAGTGATTGGTCATTGCTGATTTCTGTGGCAGACTCAAAAGCATTCAGCCCTTCAGTAAATTCTTTCACTGTCAGGGTGGTGTCCGGATGAAACCATGTGCGGTTGGCCCATTGATAAGGCTCTCCTTTGACTTTCAGGATTCCGGAAGCTGTTACCCGCTGGATGGCCTGAAAATCTTTGTCAGCCGGGTTGATATCGACCAGCGGCATCAGGTAAGCGCCGGCTTCGAGCAGGGTTTGCTGTACTTTCCGGATATTGATTTCGCGTGCGTTCTGGTTGTACTGGGCACTAAGGGCAGCCAGTGTTCCTGCGGCCTGTCCGGTCAGTAAAACGCATGGCTGCAAGCGTGTTGATCCGTTGATCACGTTCGAAACGGAAATGGCTTTGTCGGCAACAATCAGCCCGTCAATGGTTTCAGGAATGAGTGAGCCTAACGGAATGTTAAAAGAAGGCACGGCAGGAAAGGTCATTTTGGGAGCCTCGGGATTGTAGTCGTGGTGGTGGTCAACCGGGTAGTCGCCAACTGAGATGCCGGTGCGGTACAAAGGTTTTCCTTCGTAAATGCGGAGCACGTGGTTGATCGTCATTCGTTCGATCCCGCGTAACCTGCGGCCTTCGCGGTGGTAAGGAACCAAAGCTAGTTTGTCTTCCGTCGGAAATTCGTCGTCTGCCAGTCCAAGGTTTTTGTATCCGAGTTCTGTTTGTATGTAGTACACAAAATTAAGTGTGCGCTCTTTTGCTTTTTTTAGTTCTTCGTTACGTTGTTCCCTGTTCATTTCCACCACATTGAGGTAAATGTCGTTTCCGTGCTTGGGCCAGTTGATCATGTATTTATTGTTCGGGAGCTTTCCGTAAGTCAGCATTTTGGCGCAGTCAAAAGGTCATCGGTTCGATTCCGATATTCTCCACAGGTAATCAGTCACTTGCAAATTTGTTTTTGCAAGTGATTTTTTATTTGCATACAATTTGCATATAGTCGATGATTTCGGATCAATTCAGAATTAGGGTGGACAGTTAGAAATGTTTTTATCTTTCGGGCATGGAAATAGCATCATTGTTGAAATACCTTTTGCCCGGAGATTTGCTTGAATATTTTGAGTTAATACAAGTGAAAGAGTCTGAAGATGACATGTTATCGTTTTACTTGGATGAGAAGAATATTTTACCACCCGAACACAATGACAAGCAGTTAGTATCCCATGGATTTGATCATCCAGTGACTATTCAGGATTTTCCCTTGCGACAACGGGGTGTTTACCTTGTTGTTCGCCGACGTAAATGGAAAGATAAGGTAACTGGGAAGATCTACAGCCGGACATGGGATTTAACAGCCAGGGGTACCAGCTACTCCAAAGAGTTTGCTGCTTTTTTAAAAGAGTTATTTGGACAATTACCCCATCAGCAGCAAAAGCCTTGAAAAACATTACCATATCAATGGCGATCATTTCGGGCAGCAATACAAGGATCATTTGAGCGATTACCACCAGTGAGACCAAAAAGAGCATGCCGAAGACTGGTTGCTGTTCCCCGACAATCTGGGTCCACGGCTGAGCCTTGATGAAACTTCCCTTTCGAACGGAGAGCTTTACACCATCCTGACCAACAAAGCAGCCCGGGGGAAGAAAGGTGTATTGGTTGCCATGATCAGGGGAACAAAAGCAGAAACGGTTATTGAGGTATTGGCCCAAATTCCCAAACGATCGCGCGATAAGGTTGAGGAAATTACCCTTGACATGGCTGGCTCAATGAACCTGGTTGTCAAACATTGTTTTGGGCGGGCTACCAAGGTGATCGACCGTTTTCATGTCCAGAAACTGGCTTACGATGCCCTTCAGGAAATGCGTATCAAACACCGATGGGACGCCATTAATGAAGAAACCAACGCCATCGACAATGCCCGTTGGGAGAAAACTAATTATGTGCTTTTTCGTTTTGAAAACGGTGATACCAAAAAGCAATTGCTCGCCCGAAGCCGATACCTGCTGTTCAAATCAGCCGAAAAATGGTCGCCCAGTCAAAAGGCAAGGGCCAAAATACTGTTTGCACAATATCCTGACATCCACAAAGCTTTTAGCCTGACTCATTCTCTTCGGTTGATCTTCTCACTAACAAAAGATAAAGGCGTGGCTTATACCAAATTGGCCAAATGGTATAACGATGTGACGGATTCCGGCTTTAAAGCATTCAACACCATATCTGCAACAATCTACACGCATTACCAACAAATCCTGAACTTCTTTGATAACCGGTCAACCAATGCTTCTGCAGAATCGTTCAACGCTAAACTTAAAGCCTTTCGAACAAACTTAAGAGGGGTTAGGGATATCTCTATTTTCCTTTTCAGAGTAGCCAAAATATATGCTTAATTCTTTTAATCCACCTGAATTGTCATTTGATCCATGATTTACTTCTAAAAGTATTTGTCTTATCAATTAAATGAGGTTGCACTCCTTCAGCTAATTACATGAGAATTACTTAATCCCAGTAAATTATGGTTTATAATTATCCAATTACTATCAATCATCCAATTTAGCATCCAATAGTATAAGATTGTCTATTTTTTAAGTTTCACCTATTCGCTTGAATATCTGATTAAACTATAAAATTATCACGATGCGATTGAATTGGCGAATTTCTGAGTTGATTGAAAACCGTCCATTTCTATCATTTAAAAATCCATCAACACAAGATCTAGTTCTGGATTAACACGACGTGATTTAACGATTATAATTCATGATTCTGCAATCTCATTTGTTCAAGTCCTCCATAGTTTTGGATGAAAAAATGCGACATCAACTGGATTCATTACTTTGGACACTACATAATGTGTGTTATAAAGCATGTCGTGGCTTTAGCATTAATTAGATTATTAGATTCTTCAAACTAACTTTTATTAAGATTTATTAACATCTTTGTTTATGCTATTATGATAGTCTATTTATTGAATAGGGATTTACTAAGAATGTGATTTTGTGAGTTATGATGTGGATTGATAGTAGGACTTTGAAAATAAATTGTTTTTCCTCAAAAATTACAATTGAAACTTTAATAATAGCCTTTATTATTGTTTGTATTGTTGAACACTTATTTTTACCCTTTAATTCAAAGAATTTAAT
>JAEUSS010000366.1 GCA_016788685.1 Prolixibacteraceae bacterium
TGCACATGAAAGCCATGCCTCGGCCTTTGCCGCCCAGCGATCCTTTACCGAGCCGCACGATATAGCGGTTGCCGGAAATCAGCGAAGGATCAAAGTCGATGATGCTTCCGCGAAGTTTTTGTATTCTTACTTCCTCAAATACATTCAGGCAGAATTGCCTCAAATCGTTCGAATTTTTGAAATCCTCGAACCGGTAGGGAAGGAGCTGCTCGGCAATGTTTATCTCGCCACGGGCCATCAGCCAGGTTGAGAAGGAGTTGCGCCGTCCGTGGTAGGCTAGTGCCATTTCCGGAACGATACGGAACATTTCCTGAAATTCGGCCATGTTGTGGGCAATCATGATGGGGTTACCCTCCGTATCCTTGAAAACAAAGTTCCCGAAGCCAAGCCTTTTGTAGATGAAGTTGTGAATGTCGAGCGCCAGGCTCTCCGAATTTTTATTGATGAAATCGGCACCGACATCGCGGGCCCGCTGCGCGTTATTTACCTCGTGGCTTTGAAGCAGCACCGGTATCGGGAAACGTAAGGTTGAACTGACGTATTTGAGCAGATCAACACCTGCATCTTCATCTTCTACCCCGTTTCGCCGGAACTTGACATCGGAAATAACAGTCAGCAGGTAATTTTTATATTTGTTGATGATCAGGACCGCCTCTTCGTAATTGCTTACCAGGATAACTTTTGGCCTGGCTCTCATCTTCAGTATTTTATGCAGCTCGTCGGCTGATTTGTCTTCGACCAGATTTTGTGTCTGGGTCATGATGTTGGTGTACAGCATGGGCAGGTACCTCGAATAATACTGGATGGAGTCTTCGATCAGGAGGATGATTCTGACACTTCCGTTTCGGGTATCTTCTTCCACATTTTTTTTGTCTTCGATGTATTTGATCATGGCCAGAAAAACGTTTGAATTTCCGTTCCATACAAAGACGCGGTCAATCGATTCTATTTGGGGTGACGACATCTGAAAGTAGCGCAAGTCCCCGTTGTTGTTTACCAAAAGCAGGATCGGAACCTGAGGTTTCAGGTTGTAGAGTGCGTTGGCAGCCCTTACCGGAATATTTTTATCGACTCCGACCATAATGATAACCAGGTCAAAATCCCTGATTTTCATTGTTCGAAGTGCCTCTTCTTCCGAATTTACGCTGGTGAATCGGGGGTAAGCGTAGAGGTTGAGTTGCAGAAACTCGCCGAATATCTTATCGGTGAACTGGCCTTCGCGTACAATCGAATAGCTGTCATAAAGGGTTGCCAGCAGGAGGACTTCTTTCACCTTAGTCGGCATCAGTTCCTGAAAGATGTCGCGGTCGCTTTTTTTAAGCTTGTATATCGAAGAAAGCGTTATCGAATCAATATTTCCCATGCGAAGAATTTTTATGGAAGTAAAATCCTGCTCCAACAGGTGCAGGAATCGGAAAAATATAAAAAATATGCCTGAAAGATTCAGAAGCCGGGATGTTTTAAAATTTTCAGGAATATATTTTTACATTTAGCATTTTAAAAAATGATTTGTCGGATGAAGTCCATTTTACTTTCGTACTTATACTTACGGCGTTTGCTGGTTTAGCCTAAAAAAGAGGTATTGTTTAGTGGACAGAATCTGGATCGAAGGATCATTGTGGTGAATGATCCTTCGGTTAATCCCGGGAAATTCTTCTAAGTAAGAACCGGTTTGATTGAAATCTCTGGTGCCCGATCCGGATATATCTGCACTCAGAAGAAATCGTCAAACTGTCGTCTGTTTGTTGGAAACAGTTCAGGAACATCTGGACTGAAATGGTTAAAGCAGAAGGATGTCTCTTTGATTTAGTGATTATGTTTTAGCTAAAATGGCATTATATTCTTGTCATACAAATACATATTTACTTAGTGAGCGAGAATTTAGGAGAAAGGAACAACCGAAAAGCGGATGTCCTTTTTAATCAAATCAAATCCGGAGATCAAAAAGCACTTGAAGTGCTGTTTGCCATTTATTTCCCCCGGCTGAACGATTTTGCCCGCAATGTGGTGAAGGACGATGTTATTTCGCAGGACATTGTTCAGGACATCTTTGTAAAAGTATGGGAGAATCGGGCTAAGATTGAAAGCATCAACATCGAGGCATATCTTTTCCGTTTGGTCCGGAATCGTTGTATCGACAACATTAAGCACCTGAAGGTTGTGAATAACCGGATGCAAGAGATTCAGATCTCATCAAGGTACGAAGAATTATACCGCATCGATTTCGTTGGTAACGAACCCTATGTACTGATTGAGCAGGAACTCAAATTCAAAATAGAAGAGACAGTCCGGAACTTGCTGAACGTTGCCGGGAAGTTTTTGTATTAAGCCGGATGGATGGACTGAAAAATCGGGAAATTGCAGATAAATTGAATATTAGTATTAAAAATGTGGAACGGCATTTATCCCGGGCACTGCAAGACTTCCGGAAGAACCTTTCCGAAGATTTGCCGGTTACGATAATTATTCTTGTCTTAAAGAGTCTGGAATTTTAAATTAAAAGGTAAAAAGACGAATGGACGGACAACGACTTGGTAAAGTTGCTGTTTGACCGGCTGTTTGGTGTTTTAATATCTTTCCCCAATGCGTTTGGCATTCGCATAGCCTTTTCTGTAAATATTTTCAAAATCTTCCCTCAAAAAAATCTTTCCCATGATGGGTAAACATGATGCCAAACAGTTGTATGAGCAAAGGTTTAAACAGCAAAGATGGGTCAGACACAAATTCAAGACATTATTTATCGCTATTTTCGGGCTCAACTGGCAGAAAATGAGTATGAACAGTTGGTTGAGTGGCTTCAGGATACAAGCAACCGGGAGTACTTCGAACGGAAAAAGCAGGAATGGAACAGCAATCCTGTGCTGGACGAAACGGGAGCAAAAAACTGGAAGCATATCAGTTCCAAAATAAATATGCAGGGTTCAGCACCGGTTGGGCTGCTGTTAACGCGCCGGCTCTGGCTGCGGGTGGCATCGGTTGCCGCGATATTGATTTTGGGACTGCTCGGTGGCGGCGCTTTGACCTATTTCTATTCCGAGCATCAGGCAAATCAGGGACAACTGGTTTTTGAAACTCCCCGTGGTGAAAAATCGATGGTTACCTTACCCGATGGATCGAAAGTATGGCTTAATGCCAATTCCCGGTTGGTGTACAACACATTTTCGTCCTCACGTCGTCAGGTGGAACTAAAAGGAGAAGCATTTTTTAAGATTGCCCGTAACGAAAGGGCTCCTTTTACGGTTAAAACCAATGAATGTGATATTGAGGTCTTGGGTACCACTTTCAATGTAATGGCTTATGATGAGTTTGGGCGGAAGGAAATTACGCTGCTTTCCGGCAGAATTAATGTACAAATGGGCGGAAACGAACAAATATTAAAACCGGGGCAAGCTTTAATTCTGAAAGACCATCAATTCGAGGTTTCTGAGGTGAATGCCACACAGTCTTCGGCCTGGGTTGACAATAAATTCAACTTTAAGGACATTCCGCTTTCCGAACTAATGAAGCGCCTGGAAAATTGGTACGATGTTGATATTACGCTGGAGAATTTATCCGGAAGGGAAGTCAACTACACCGGGACCTTCAAGAATGAAGAGACCATTTGGCAAGTCCTTGATGCCATTGAGGTTTATACCCCTATGCGGTATGAAAAATCAGAAACACGAAAAATCAAAATTACGATAGAATAAAAAAAGACGCCAGTCGAGTGGCCTCTCAACTGGCGTCAGAAAAGTGAAATAAATAGTCATTTAAATCGAAGTAAAACTATGAAAAAAAACGATCCGAAGCAAAGGCATCGCCGATGTCCTATGCTCAGAAAAATGCTGAACATTATGAAATTAACAACCTTGTTGTTTTTTTTGGCCCTTTTTCAGGTTACTGCCAATTCGTATGCCCAAAAAACACGACTAAACCTGAAATTTGAAAAGGAAAAATTGGAAAGTGTGTTTAGTAAAATTGAAGAAAACTCTGAATTCTCAATTTTCTATACCAATAAATTGGTAAAAGATTCAAAGTTAGTGAGTGGTGAGTACAGAAATGCCTTGATTTCAGATGTTCTTGATCAGGTATTAAAGTCAGAAAATCTGGGGTACACCATTAAAGACAAACTGATTTTGATTGTTCCAATGGAAGAGAGCTCTGATGGCTCAACTGCCCAGCAGCAAAAGTCTGTTTCAGGCAAGGTCACCGACTCTTCAGGAATGCCCCTGCCCGGAGTTTCGGTGGTGGTCAAAGGAACTACAAACGGAACAACTACCGATGCCGGCGGGAATTATCAGATTTCAAATATTCAGGAAAATGCGACTTTGCAGTTCTCGTTTGTGGGGATGAAGACCCGGGAAGTAATCCTCAAAGGCAAGACTAAGGTAGATATGGTTTTGCTTGAGGAGACTTTTGGCGTTGATGAAGTTGTTATTGTTGCGTACGGGCAACAGTCGAAATCAACATTAACCGGAGCAATACAATCAATAAGTGCTGAAAAATTGAATGTTATTACTACTCCTTTTGTGGCAGGTATGATGCAGAGTGCAGCATCGGGGGTAATGGTAACCAATGAAACAGGGATACCCGGGATAAAACCTGTAATACGTGTCCGAGGTGACGGTTCTCTTAATTTTACCAACGAACCACTGTGGGTTATCGATGGGGTAATTTACGGAACAACAGCTCCGGAAGTTAACCCTTCAGATATTGAATCAATTTCGATACTGAAAGATGCTTCAGCTTCGTCCCTATACGGATCGCGGGCATCCAATGGTGTTATTTTGGTGCAGACAAAATCTGGAAAGGCAAATACTTCAGCTTTTAATTTTACCTCAAATACAGGAGTTTCACAGCTAAACCAGGGTGAGTTTTCAATGATGAACGGACAGCAGTTATATAACTTACTTTCACCTCTTGGCAGCACCCAAAACTATCCTGATCCCAATTCCGATGCCGTAAAAAAAGGAACCAGCTGGATTGATCTTGCAACAAAAACCGGGATGATACATGATTACAACCTATCATACCGTGGAGGAACCGATAAAACGATGGTATTTACAAGTTTCGGATATTACAACGAAAAAGGGGCTGTTGTGGGGCATGATTGGAAACGATTTTCAGGTCGTGTAAACCTGGACTACTATGCTTCGGATCGGGTAAAACTGATGGCAAAGTTAGGTGGAGTATTTCAAAACCGCCTGAACAACGAGAATGGTGCTTTGCAGACATCCTATTTGAATCTTCCCTGGGATAATCCGTATTTCGCCGATGGGCGAATTAAAACCGGAGAGACCGAACTTGATGGAATGAAATGGTATGGACGAGACCGGGTCAATTTTTTATACAACAAGCAGTATAATTTTATCAGAAATCGGGACGTGCAGTACCTTACCGATTTGGGTTTTGAAATTAAGCTGACCAATTGGTTGACCGCTACCTCAAATAATCGGTTAAGGGTTGATGTCGGCAGGTGGGAACAAATTTTAGATTCACGTACAAGGGATGGCAGGGCCGAGATGGGCCGCCTTTATAACGAGAATTCGTATAACTGCGAATTGTTTACCAGCAATATTTTCAGGTTCAATCATAAATTTGAAAAGCATAATATATTTGGGATTGCAGGGCAGGAATATTCGAAATC
This sequence comes from Prolixibacteraceae bacterium, assembly GCA_016788685.1. Lineage (GTDB taxonomy): Bacteria > Bacteroidota > Bacteroidia > Bacteroidales > Prolixibacteraceae > Aquipluma. The sequence continues at coordinate 5,627 of JAEUSS010000366.1, forward strand.
GTACTACGATGTAACCGGCGCCGACGGGAAAGGTATTTACCCGAGTCTTGAGATTTTAAGTGCAGCATCTACTCCACGAGGAGTAATGGGACAAAAAACCGAATATGCGTTTTTGTCTTTTCTTTCCAATGTTCAATATGTATACAACGACAAGTATATGGCACAATTATCCTTCCGCCGTGATGGTTCTTCACGTTTTGGTGCCAATAATCGTTTCGGGAACTTTTATTCTGTGGGCGCATCATGGTCTGTTCACAAAGAAGATTTTATGAAGTCGGTTCCTTTTGTTAATAACTTAAAACTCCGGGGTAGTTACGGATCGGTAGGTAATGCCAATATTTCAGACTTTGTTGCTCTGGGCCTTTACCGGATGACGGTTCAGTATAATGGTATTCCCGGAGGATCCCCCAGCAGGTTGGCTAATCCGGATCTGACCTGGGAATCGAACTACAATGCAAACATTGCAGTTGATGCCCGCCTGTTTAATAGACTCAATATAACAGTTGACCTTTATAATAAAAAAACGGAAAACCTTTTGCAGGACGTTCCGCTTCCGACTGTTTCCGGGTATAATACAATTATTGACAACATTGGGTCGGTCAGGAATCGCGGTGTCGAGATCATGGTCAATGGCGATATTGTAACTACAGAAGATTTCTTATGGAATGCCGATTTCAATATCAGTTTTAATAAAAATAAGGTATTGAAACTTAATGGCGGAAAGGACATTCTCCGGTATTTAAAAGTTACTCACGAGGGTTCGGATATGAATACCTGGTATATGCGAAAATGGATGGGGGTCGATCCGCAAAACGGGAACCCGCTATGGCAGAAAGTAACAACCAATGCCGATGGCTCTGTCGTGATTTCGAACACCAGCAACTACACCGAAGCTACCATACAACGGGTAGGAACTTCATCTCCCGATTTCTTTGGCGGGTTTACCAATCATTTTGCTTATAAAGGAATTAGTCTGATTGCAAACTTTTATTTTAATTACGGTAATAAGATTTACCACGGGAACAGGGTACTTTTTGATAACGATGGGGCTTATCCTGATTACAACCTGATGAACCTGCATGAAGGTTGGAGCCGTTGGGAAAAACTCGGGGATATTGCGACTCATCCGAAGCCCATGTTAGGTGGAAATAACAGTGCTCAGTTGCCCTCATCGCGTCAACTCGAAGATGGAAGCTACATCCGTCTAAAATACCTGACTCTGGCGTATGATTTACCTGAATTGTTAATCAGAAAATCCGGGCTGAAAAAAGTTCGGGTGAAATTAACCGGCGAAAATCTTTGGACAGCAACGAAATTCTCAGGAATTGATCCGGAAGTTGCGTTCGGAGGCTTCGTTGGAGGAATAGAAGGAGGAGTTTCTCCGGTAGTCCGTAGGTATGTTCTGGGATTAGACATTAATTTTTAGCCTTTTCCCGAAGGGTAAAACATATTCGATACAAAATCAAAATGTTAAAACAAAGTTGTAGAACGAAATCAAAAATTTTACGATGAAAAAAATAATAACTATAGCCGCTATTCTGCTGATCGCCACTACGTCTTGCGATCTGAATTACCTGCCTTACGATGGATTTCCAGAATCAGAACTGTTTAAATCCGATATCGGGATAAAAGGTGCAACGGTCGGAAATTATAACCAATTAAAAGATGCAGCCTATCAACGAGGATTTCATTTTTTCGGAGAGTATGGCGGTGATAATTTGTCATTGAGTGGTCCTACACGCGACCATTTAATCTATTGTTACAACTATGAGCATTTCTCATCAATGGGGCCAACGACTTATTTCTGGGAATCAGCTTACCGGTTAATTGTCGGTTGCAATAAAGTTATTCAGGCGATCGATGATAATGCTTCTGCCGAGATGAAACACCTTAAAGGAGAAAATCTGTTTTTAAGGGCTCAGGCTTTGTTTCATTTATCTAACTGCTTTGGAAGACCCTATTACCAGAGCCCTGAAACAAATTTGTCTGTTCCGATTAAATTAGACGATTTGATGACTACTATTCCTCCGCGCTCTACCGTAAAAGATGTTTACAATCAGGTGATTGCTGATTTGTTGATTGCCGAACAGTTGATGGGCAGCAGTAAATCAAATGCCTATGCCAGCAAAGAAGTGGCTCAGGCACTTTTGTCAAGGGTATATTTGTATATGTCGGGCACTCCCGAAAAACCCAACCAGGAATACGCTAAAAAGTCAATCGAATATGCCGATAAGGTTATTAATTCTGGCCGTTATTCCTTAATACCGACACAGGATTTGAAAAATTATTTCACATGGGCACCTGAAAGTAACAAAGAAACAATTTTTGAAGTAAAGCACATTGTGGTCGATGATCGTAACCTGGGTGCCATTGGTGCACTTTATAACATCGTTAACGGAAAAGGATGGGGCCAATTGTATCCCTCGCAACCAATGCGGGAGCTGATCGATCAGAATCCGGAAGATGCCCGTCGTG
>JAEUSS010000382.1 GCA_016788685.1 Prolixibacteraceae bacterium
TGAGCGGATTTTTAGTTGTTTGAGTTGTTGTCTGGTTTTTGTTTGTGCGTTAGTCCGCGAACATTAGTTGTCAGATTGTCCGGCGAGAAACAGCGGTACGAATCTAGTTGATAGCTAAATAATATCCAATACTCCCGAAGAATTTCATAATCAAAAAAGCAAACAGCAGAACGACCGGCCATGCTCCGGTTGTTTCCGTGTTTTAAACAATTGGTGCGCGATGCTGTTTTCAGAAAAGAAAAATACATCTTTCCTGATTTCCATTTAAATTTGCAGTCTTTTTCGCAATACAGATAAACACCATGAATCAGAAAGTGACTAAATATTATCCGACACTACGGAACATCACTCAGGCCAAACTGACACTGAATCCCATTGTCAGGGCGACGCCCCTGATGAAAAACCTGAATTTATCCGAACATTATTCATCCAATGTTTTCCTGAAACGGGAAGATCTGCAGATTGTCCGTTCGTACAAAATCCGCGGGGCCTACAATAAAATTTCAGGACTGAGTGAGGAAGAACGCAAGCGCGGGGTGGTTTGTGCCAGTGCCGGGAATCACGCGCAGGGGGTGGCTTATTCGTGCCAGAAGCTGGGAATCATGGGGAAAATATACATGCCGACTACCACTCCGAAACAGAAAATTACCCAGGTGAAAATGTTCGGGAAAGATAAGATTGAAGTGGTTTTGACGGGCGACACCTACGATGCGGCTTCGGATGCAGCTCATCGCGACAGTCTGGAAACGGGCATGGTGTACATTCATCCGTTCGACGATCCGCAGATTATCGAAGGGCAGGCTACCGTTGGTATCGAAATCCTTCAGGATTTTTCCGGAACGATTGACTATTTGTTCCTGCCCATCGGTGGCGGTGGTCTGGCTGCCGGAGTGGGAGCGTACTTCAAGCAGATCAGTCCGGATACCAAAATAATTGGTGTTGAACCGGCCGGTGCCGCGTCGATGAAAACCAGCCTCGAAAACAACAGGGTGACCGAACTTACCAACATCGATAAGTTTGTCGACGGGGCTGCCGTTCAAACGGTCGGCGAACTCACCTTTGGGGTCTGCCAGCAGGTCGTTGACGATATTATTACCGTTCCGGAAGGAAAGGTTTGCACGACCATTCTGGAACTGTACAACCAGGATGCGATTGTGGTAGAGCCTGCCGGGGCTTTGTCGATCTCTGCCCTTGATTTTTACAAAGAGCAGATTGCCGGGAAAAATGTGGTGTGCATCGTTACCGGAAGCAACAACGACATCACCCGCACCGAAGAAATCAAAGAACGTTCGCTGTTGTACGAAGGACTGAAGCATTATTTTATTGTCCGTTTCCCGCAGCGTGCCGGGGCTTTGCGTGACTTTGTGGACAAGGTGCTTGGCCCGGACGACGATATTACCATGTTTGAGTATTCCAAAAAGACCAACCGAGAACAGGGACCGGCGCTGATCGGAATCGAACTTCAGGATAAAGACGATTTTCAGGGCCTGGTGCAGCGAATGGAAGAAAACGGTTTCCTCTCCGAATACATCAACGAACGCCCCGATTTATTTCAGCTGCTGATTTAGTCCAAACGATGATTTCCTTTTTCCGGAGTTGAACATTTTCTTTCGGGCACAGGATACCAAAGGATACAAAACTCCCTGAGATTGTTGTATTTTGTAATAAAGTTGAGAATGAACTAAAAAAACAAAATACGATGAGCAATCCATCCATTTTTGCGGGGTTTCCTTCGAAGCAGGTTTTGCTTGCTGAGGCGAAAAGCAAGCCCGCAACCGAGGTCCTGCTGGTGAACGGCCACTTTCATACGCCGTTTTCGTTTAGTGCCTTTACCGAAATTGAGCAGGTTTTTACCATGGCCGAAGCCGAAGGGGTTCAGGTGCTGGGGGTCAACGATTTTTATACCACCGACGGCTATCCGGAGTTCGCTGAACTGGCTGTCCGATACAAAATTTTCCCGCTCTTCAACATCGAATTCATGGCGCTGCAAAAAGATTTGCAGGAGCAGGGCATCCGCGTGAACGATCCGGCCAACCCCGGGCGCACCTATTTCTCCGGAAAAGGACTGACCAACCCGCTGGTTTTGGGCGGCGAACAGCTGGCCCTGCTGAAGCAGGTTCAGCACGAAAGCAACGTGCAAACAGCCGAAATGGTAAATAAGCTGAATGCGTTCCTGGCTGAACTGAATGCCGGATTCAGCTTCAGTTTCGACGAACTGAAAGCCCGGTACGCCAAAAACATGCTGCGCGAACGCCACATTGCCAAAGCACTGCGCATAGCCATCGACGAAAAATTTGCTTCAGAAGAAGATAAAAAAGCATTTTATTTAAAAGCATTCTCCGGAAAAGAAGTGAAGTCGAAGCTGACAGATGTGGCCGGACTGGAAAACGAAATTCGCGGGAACCTGCTGAAAACCGGAGGACGTGCTTTTGTTCCGGAAGATCCGAAAGCATTTTTAAGCCTCGGACAGGTGAAAGACATCATCATCAGCGCTGGCGGTATTCCTTGCTACCCGGTGCTGCTCGACGATGCCAAAGGTAATTTTACCGACTACGAAGCCAATAAAGAGACGCTTTACGAAACGCTGGTCAGTAAAGGTGTTTACAGCCTCGAACTGATTCCGGGACGCAACACGTTTGCTGTGCTGAAAGATTTTGTGACCTACTTCCGCTCGAAAAACTTTGTGGTCACGTTCGGAACCGAGCACAACACGCCGCAACTCGATCCGGTGAAAGTTTCGTGCAGCGGCGGCGTTGAGCTGGATGACGACCTGGAACGCATCGGGTATGAAGGTGCCTGCATCATTGCTGCCCACCAGTACCTGGTTGCCAAAGGCGAAGAGGGTTACCTGAACGCCGACGGCGATGCC
>JAEUSS010000387.1 GCA_016788685.1 Prolixibacteraceae bacterium
GGGCGGACGGATACCGGGGTTCATGCCAGTTATTTTGTCGCTCATTTCGAGTCCGGAAATGTCAGTTTGGACCATCCTGATTTTACGCACAAACTGAATAGTTTCCTGGGCAAGGACGTAGCTGTTTTCGCTGTCACGAAAGTTGGCCCGGAAGCACATGCCCGTTTTGATGCGATTTCAAGAACATACCAGTATCACCTGAATTTATTCAAAGATCCTTTCTTGCTGGAAACTTCATGGTACTTCTTCAGACAACCGGATATTGAAGCTATGAACGAAGCAAGTCGGATTTTATTTGAATACACGGATTTTTCCAGCTTCAGTAAATTGCACACCGATGTAAAAACCAACAACTGCAAAATTTACCTTGCCGGGTGGGCACAGTCAGGAACAAACATTGTTTTTACGGTTAAGGCCGACCGTTTTCTGCGAAACATGGTTCGCGCACTGGTTGGTACAATTCTGGAAGTGGGTATCGGTAAAATTGATATGAACCGTTTTCGGACTATTATCGAGCAAAAGGATCGCAGCGCGGCGGGTTTGTCGGTCCCGGCTCATGGTTTATTTCTGACCAACATTGAATATCCCGATCATGTTTTTGTTGGTAAGAGGTAATGTGTTGAGTTGTTCATGCTGCGCCTGTAGCTTTTTTGTCAGTTGTCATTTGTTGAGTTTGTAGTTGTAGTGCGTTGGTTTTGTGTTGTTTAGTGTGTTTGTGTGTTCGGTAAAATAGTTTAAAAACATAGGAAGATACAGGTGTTGTAGAGCAATTAAGCTTTTTTTGCGGCATTTTCATTTGTAGATTTAACAATCTTTTTTGAAGAGTAATTCTCACAACCCAGAAATCAAATACGCTAACCCTATGAAAGACTTCTTAAGCCATTATTTTGAACAATCCGGAAAAAACAACAATGGCAGACTTCAGCATCCGGGACCTGTTGTTACCATTTCGAGAGAATGCGGGTGTTCCGCCAAGCGGATTGCCACTAAACTTTCGAAAATATTAACCGGGTACAACTACCTCTCGGAAACGAAAACCGATGTGGAATGGAGATGGGTGAGCAAGGAAGTCATTGAAATGGCCGCGCAGGAACTGGAAATGGAGCCCGGCAAGATCAGAAGCGTTTTTTTAGGCGAAGCCAAACAAAGTATTCACGAGGTTACTGCTGCATTTTCGACATCGAAAGTATACGATGCCGACGACCAGCAGGTGATTGATACGGTAAAGGCTGTTGTCCGGAGTATTGCTGAAGAAGGGCACTATATTATTGTAGGCCGGGCTGCCAGTGTCATTGCCCATGACATCCCGAAACGGCTGAGCATCAAACTGCAGGCTCCCCTTGATTGGCGGATTAACCGGATTATGCAAATCAGCAACCTGTCGTGGGCCGATGCTCAGGAATACGTGCTCGAAGTCGACCGGCAGCGCGATTTGTTTGTCGAACATGTGGCCGGCCGTAAGCTGGATAACAACGACTTTGACCTGATTTTTAATTATTCGACAATGCTCGACGATCATATTGTTG
>JAEUSS010000394.1 GCA_016788685.1 Prolixibacteraceae bacterium
AGCAAGAAAGCCGAACCGGTTGAGAACCTGTTTACCTTGCTGAAAATTGTTTCGACACCCGAAATTGTTGCCAGGTTCGAAGCTTCGTACAACGATTGCAGCATCCGCTACGGCGACCTGAAAAAGCAATTGGCCGAAGACATTATCAATTATACTTCGCCTATCCGCGAACGCATCATCGAAATCCTGAAAGACGAAGCCTATCTGGCTAAAGTGGCCAGGATGGGAGCGGAGCGGGCCCGCGAATCAGCTCAGAAAACACTTCAGGAAGTCAAAGAAGTAATCGGATTCAAGAGGCTGTTTTAGTCTTCAAGATATAACATTTAATCGTCAGGGTTTCACCGAAAGGTGAGGCCCTGATTTTTTTCAGGGTAGTTCCGGGATGCCGAAACGTGCTATTTGCCGGCTAAAAGAGACCGTTTACAGATTTTTCAACAACCTGCTTTACTAAAAGAACTTTCTTTGCCTCGCCAAAAAACAATTAAATCTTCTGTCGAACGCAATTTTTTTTGATTGCTTCTTGCAACCTATTCAAAAAAAAGCAATCATTCGTAGAGTTAGCATATTATAAAAAGTTCAGAAAACAGAAAACAATGAAACACCCCATTTTATTTTTTCTCCTTTCAATTCTTTCGTTATCAGGAATTGCGGGAGAGGTAACCTTGAGCGGTTACCTGAAAGACAAAGCCAACGGCGAGGCGCTGATTGGCGCAACGGTATACATTCCGGCGTTAAAAACCGGTGTTATTACGAACCCCTACGGATTCTATTCCATTTCGGTACCTCAGGGAAATTATTCGGTAAACTATTCTTTTATCGGTTACCTGACCCAGACCCAGCAGGTTAGTCTGGAGGGAAGTAAACAAGTACACGTTCAGCTCGAAGAAGATTCGAAGCAAATCGATGAGGTGATCGTTACCGGCGAGAAGAAAAACCGGAATGTAGAGAGTTTGCAGATGAGTATGGAAAAAGTCCAGGTGAAAATGATTAAAAAGTTGCCCTCTTTTATGGGCGAAGTGGACATCATCAAGAGCATTACCTTGCTGCCCGGAATCCAGAATGGCGGCGAAGGGAGCTCGGGACTGTATGTAAGGGGCGGAGGACCCGATGAAAACCTGATGATTCTGGACGAAGCGCCGGTTTACAATGCGTCGCATCTTTTGGGTTTCTTCTCCGTTTTTAATTCCGATGCCATCAAGGATGTCCAGGTATACAAAGGCGGTATTCCGGCCGAATACGGCGGGAAAGCCTCATCGGTGATTGATATCCGGATGAAGGACGGAAACTCGCAGCAGTTAGGGATGAGCGGCGGAATCGGCAACATTTCGAGCCGGCTGACGGTTGAAGGGCCCATCATCAAAGACAAGTGGAGTTTTATTGTTTCGGGGCGCCGTACTTATGCTGATTACCTTGGGCGATTGGCTGGCGTGGAGACCCTGAAAGAAAACAAACTCTATTTTTACGATCTGAACCTGAAAACCAATGTCCAGATTAACGACAAAAACCGTATTTATCTTTCAGCATACACCGGCGACGATTATTTTAAAGTCGGCGAATCAATTTATATGCGTTGGGGAAACCTGACTTCAACCGTACGCTGGAACCACCTGTTCAGTGATAAGCTCTTTTCAAATACTTCGTTCATTTTCTCGCGCTACAACTATAATCTGGGCGTTCCGGGGAATAATGCCGATCAGTTCGACTGGAGCTCACAGATTTCAGACTATAATTTCAAAGAAGATTTCTCGTGGTACCTGAATTCGAAGAACAAGCTGACACTTGGGTTTAACATCATTTATCACCATTTTGAACCGGGTAAAGTGGAAACCAATCCGGGATCGTTCTTCAGCGACCTGAGGCTGATGAATTACAATGCTTTGGATAATTCGGTTTATGTGTCGAACGAACAGTCTGTTGGTCCGCGGCTGACACTCCGGTACGGATTGCGTTATTCTTATTTTCAGCAAATCGGAAAAGGGAAAGTCAGGACCTACCTGAATCCGGAACGTCCGGATGAAGATGAGGTGACCGGGGAAAATGAATATGGCCGCGGAAAATTGGTTCCGCCGGCGTACCACAACCTGGAACCCCGACTGGCACTGAAATACATGCTCAATCCGGAAAGTTCGGTGAAGGCATCGTACAACCGGATGGCTCAAAATCTGCACCTGATTTCGAACACCAATTCTCCGACTCCGCTTGACATCTGGCTGCCCAGTCATGCCTATATCAAGCCGCTGATTGCCAATCAGGTTGGCTTAGGTTATTTCAGGAATTTTGACGACAACAAGTTTGAAACTTCGGCAGAAGTTTATTATAAAAAAATGGACAACGTGATTGACTATGTTGACGGAGCCGAATTATTCCTGAAAGAAAATCTGGAAACAGAATTGTTGCGCGGAAGCGGCTATGCCTACGGGCTGGAACTGTATGCCAAAAAGCAGGAAGGCCGGTTAACCGGTTGGCTGAGTTATACGCTGTCCCGGTCGATGCGCGAAATCCCGGGAATTAATGACGGCAAAGCCTATCCGTCGAGTTACGACCGCACACACAACATTTCGCTGGTAGCCAACTACGATCTGAGCAAACGCTGGAATTTCTCGTCGAGCTGGATTTTTGCAACCGGTAACCCGACTTCTTTCCCGGTTGCCAAATACGATGTTCAGGGAAATACGATGTATTTTTATTCATCGCGCAACGGTGACCGTATCCCGGATTATCACCGGCTGGATATATCGTTCACTTACGATTTTAAGAAAAATGAACACCGGAAAGTTAAACAGTCGCTGAATTTTTCGATTTACAACCTGTATGGAAGACGAAACGCTTATTCGGTCACTTTCCGCCAGAATGAAGATAATCCGAACATTTCGGAAGCCACCCGCTTGTCGATTATCGGAAGCTTGATTCCATCAGTAACTTACAATTTCAATTTTTAGTGCCATGAAAAAATATATAAAAAATAGCTTGAGCCAGAAGATCGGTTCTTACGCCTCGGGCATCAGGTCTTCAGTTCCGGGATTCCTGACTATGGTGTCAATTGTATTCTCGTCTGTATTGTTGACTTCTTGCGAAGATGTCATTGATGTAAAGCTGAGCAACGAGAGCCTGAATATGTATGGCGTTGAAGCCAGCATTACCACGCAGGATCAGCCGACAGTTTTTTTGTTCAAAACGCTGAGGGTGAATCAGGATATCGCTTATCCGGGAATTAGCGGAGCTTTGGTGACGGTTTCCGATAATGCAACTCCGGTTAATCAGGTAACGTTAACCGAAGATCCGGAAAAGAAAGGCTTTTACCGTGTTCCTCAGAACTTTAGTTATACCGGTGTTGCCGGACGGGAGTATACGCTTACCATTCAGACCCAGGACGCAACCCTGGTGGCCAAAGACAGATTATTCAAAGTGGAACCCATTGATTCT
>JAEUSS010000161.1 GCA_016788685.1 Prolixibacteraceae bacterium
GACTCCCAGTCCGCACTGTTTCACCGACAGATAAAGTTCGGCAATCATTCCGTAAACCACCGCGTAGCCGTGCAAAACGGGACGGCCGGTCTTCATGGCATAACTTTCGAAAGCATGCCCGACGGTATGCCCGAAGTTCAGCGCCTTGCGGATGTTTTGTTCCCGCAGGTCATTCAGCACATGCCATTCTTTTACCGCCACCGAATGAGCCACAATCTCCTGAAGTGCGTTGTAGTCGACGTTTTCCATATCGAAAGCCAGCAGCTCGTCCCAATGTTCGCGGCTTCTGATCAGGCCGTGTTTCAGCATTTCGGCATAACCCGAAAGAAAATTCTCACGGTTTATGGTCTTCAGGAAGTTGGTATTGATAATGACCGAATTCGGTTCCATAAAAACACCGATTTCGTTTTTCAGTCCGTTGAAGTTGAAGCCCGTTTTTCCGCCCAGCGAAGCGTCCACCTGAGCCAGCAAAGTGGTCGGGATATTTACAAAGTCCAGTCCGCGCTTAAATGTTGACGCCGCAAAACCGCCCAAATCGGTGAGCATTCCACCGCCAATGTTGATGAGCAACGATTTGCGATCGGCGCCGTTGTTGCTCAGGAAATCCCAGACCAATCCGACCGATTGAATGTTTTTGTTTTCTTCTCCGGAAGGAATGACCACACAGGCGATCGAAAACTCGTCGATAACCGGCTGGATTAAAGGCAGACAAAAGCCGGAGGCTGTCTGATCCGTCAGCAAAAACACTTTCCCGGAAGGATATTGCTGAACGATTTTACGAAGTTCGGCAACAATGTATTGTGAAAAGACAATATTTGAGTGTACTTTTGAATCAGTCATGGGCGTTTTTATTAGACTTTGGGCAAAGTTAAGTTATTTTGCCTAAGGTTAGAATCCGGCAGCCAGAAGCCCTTAAAATTTACAATTTCATCAAGAACTATGGAAATCTCGAATCAAAAAAGAAGTAAAAGGATCAAGCAGGCATTTAACATTTCGGGCATCGCCATTGTTCTGATCGGCCTCACTTTTCTCTGGTTGAAGCAGGATGTCGCGGTTTTAATAACAGCCGGCGTTTTTGCGGTTTATGTCGGGGTGACACAATTTGCCAACCTTTGTTACGTGTATTTCAGTACACAAAACGGCCGAATTCTGATCCGTTACTACCCCATCATTTCAATCATGAAAAAAGAGTACGAATCGATTGAATTCACTCACCAGAACCTGCTCAATTTCCATATTGAAAAGGCAATGGGCTTTGCCGATCTCACCATTGCCATTAAAACCAAACGGGGAATTGCCGAATATCCGTCCATCAGCCTGGCCGCAATGAGCAAAGCTGAAACAGAACAAATCAGCGCCGCGCTAAACGAAATCATGAGAAATAATCGCTGACGTATTTACTTTCATTTCTAAATTGTTTATTTTTATAATAAACCTTTGTGATGGAAGCTTCGGACAATCTTGCCTACAAAATAGCCATTTCGCTGATTCCCGGGATTGGCCCGGTAACGGCCCGCAACCTGATCGCCTACGTTGGCAGTGTTGAAGGCGTTTTTCTGGAAAAAGA
>JAEUSS010000432.1 GCA_016788685.1 Prolixibacteraceae bacterium
GATTGTTTTTTACCAGTTGATAAGCCAGGGGTAAAAATTCAAGGACATTGGCTTCCAGTCCTTTTTTCAGGCAGCATAAATTGCAGTTTGTCAAGCATTTCATATTCGATTGTTTGCCAAACTTCTCGGTTTCTTTGTCTAATTGTTTGAATACTCTTTCAACTTTTCGGATCTTGTCCAACATAAAATTTCCCTCGTATAAAAGTGAGTCAAATTTAGTTGAATTGATGAAAAAATTATTCCTGAAGAGGAAAAAGAATGAGTATTTTTTTTTACTTTTTTTTCTGCCGGACTCTTCTCAATATCAACGATCAGGGGGCCCAGGGCGATTGACGATTGATAATGGACACCCTGGTCTCGACTTTGAAACCGTTCGAAATTTTGTACTGCATAAACATCGATGCACCTTTGGTACTCATATCCCGGATGGACGAGTTCATTTTAGGCTGATCAAAAACCGACCTTGCACCAAAACTGTTTCCTCCAAACGTCAATCGGTCATTCAGCTTGTAAGTCGCTTGATTAAAAACACTTCCGGAGAAAAAAAACGGAGAAAAACCAATTGCTGCCGGAGAGAATGATTCAGTCGTTAATCCTGAAGCACCGAAATACTTTTTAAAGTCCAGATTCTTTTGATAATCGGGGAGGAGGGGCCGGTCAAACATGGATTTATCGAACAGATTAATTGCGTCTGTCAGGAATAAATCTTCTGCAAACAATGGCTTTTCCAGGTTGAGTTGCCGGTCACCGGGCTCTTTCTGAATTTTCGGGATACTGTCTAAAGCAATTTCCTCCTGCGAGTATGCCAAAGATACTGCACAAGAGGAAATCAGGATGAATAAAAACCGTTTCATACGGCAGGATATTTATTGATTCTAAAATAGTTTCAGGCCTAAACTGATTACAAAAGTACCATTTTTAGAATCAAAATTCGGGGTGTCGTACAAATTGTTACCTAAAGATTCCATTCGGGCATCCAAAGTCAGGAACATAAAATCGACACCGGCGCCGTACTGCCATCCGAAAAAATTATCCTTCAGCTTATCTTCGGTCAACTGGCCTTTAACACTTTTGTCGGTTACAAACGAGAAAACCGGACCGGCCATGATCCGAACATTGAAAGCTTTCTGATCGATAATTTTCAAACCCAGCAAAGCCGGAACATCAACCGTTTTCATATCAAAAGAGTTGACCGTATTCAAATCAACCTTATTGATATACTCACCACCCTTGGAGTTGTAATAGGCTTCCGGCTGTACATAGAGCCGTCCGAGATTTATCCGGGCAAAGGCTCCGACCAGATAATTGTTAATGGTTTTCGGATTATAATCATCCACATTGGCCGATATCTTAGAAGTATTCAGGCCAACTTTGGGACCAAGGTCAAATAAATCCTGAGCTCTGCCTGTTAATGCAACTATTGCCAACAGGACAAAAATTGTAAGTTTTTTCATCTATCTGTAATTTGTTTAAAAATTTAGCTGAAACTCGTCTGACGATCGCGATTGTCTCCAGCATTTTTCATTGCGATATCTACAGAACGTCAATCCGGCAACTTATATTGTACATATTAGCACCGGTAATACATATTTCTGAACATGCATCACTCCAACTCACCATAAGTATAGGAAACAAAAGCAACCCGCTTACTGTCGGGGCTCCACGACGGAACATTGAAAGTACCCTGCCCGCCGTAAATATGTGCCATCACTTTCGGATCGGTCCCGTTTACCGGCAACAATCTCAGCATAACCCGCTGGTTGTGAGGGTGACTTGTGGCCGGAACTTCCGGCAGATAA
>JAEUSS010000485.1 GCA_016788685.1 Prolixibacteraceae bacterium
CAAAGACCATCGGGATTGTGGTGCCTCTGATCAACCGCCATTTCTTTTCGTCGGTCATCAGCGGAGTGGAAGATGTAGCCTTTAAAGCCGGCTACAACGTAGTTATCTCGCAATCCAACGACCTTGCCGGAAAGGAAATCAACATCGTACAATCGATGTTCTCAAACCGGGTTGATGGCCTGATCATTTCTATTGCCATGCAGACCAATACATTTGACCACCTGAAACTATTCCGGAAAAAGAATATTCCGCTGGTATTTTTTGACCGTGTTGTACCTGAAATTGAAACCGATAAAATTGTGGTCGATGACTTTGCCGGCGGATTCCGGGTTACCCAGCATTTAATCGATCAGGGCTACCAGCGTATTGGTCATTTGGCCGGACCACAAAACCTGATGACTTACCTTGACCGCAAACAAGGGTACATGGAAGCTCTCCGGAAAAACGGAATTCCTTTTGACGAAACGCTGATCAACATCAATACCCTGACAAGCGACGAAGGCGTTATTGCCGTTGAACAACTCTTGAGCCTGCCCAACCCTCCCGACGCTATTTTCTGCGGAAACGACACAACAGCACTCAGCGCCATGATTTACCTGCGCGACAAAGGTGTCCGCATCCCCCAAGACATCGGGATCGTCGGATTCAGTAACGAACCTTACTCGCGGGTCGTCTCGCCTTCCATCTCAACCATTGCGCAACCCGGATTTGAAATGGGACAAAAGGCGGCAGAACTTATTATCCGGAAAATCGAGAACAAAGAAAAAACTTATCAAACCATTGTTATGCCGACGGAACTGATTATCAGAGATTCGTCGAACCGCAACAAACCCGGATAATCAACCCGGATCACGGAAAGAACAAGATCCGGGCATAATCACATATGGTCTACTTTTCATTCTTTTTAATTCCTTTTATGAAAATCAACATCAAGCAAATTATTATCTCCGTTCTGCTGCTGGTTACTTTTGCAGCCAGTGCGCAACCGCAAAACGAAGCCGAACTGTGGGATAAAATCGAAAAAAGAGCCTACCCGCAGTGGTTTACGGATGCCAAACTCGGCATTTTTATCCATTGGGGCCTGTATTCTGTGCCAGCCTACGGCAGTAAAGAGTCGTACGGAGAATGGTACCTCAGAGGATTACAAATGGGAGACTCGCTACGAACTTCATTTATGAAGAATAATTACGGCAGCCAGTTCACCTACAACGATTTTGCTCCGCTGTTTAAAGCCGAATTGTTTAACCCCGATGAATGGGCTTCATTGTTCAAGAAATCCGGAGCAGGCTATGTGGTAATGGTTTCAAAACACCACGACGGTTATTGCCTGTGGCCCAGCAAATTCAGCCGCAACTGGAACAGCATGGACATTGGCCCTAAACGCGATTTGGTTGGCGAACTAACCCAATCGGTAAAAGCCTCGGGCCTGAAAATGGGACTTTATTATTCGCTTCCGGAATGGAACCATCCGCTGCACCGCTGGTATACCGATCCGCACGACAGCATAAAAACGTATGTCGAAAACTACATGATTCCACAGTTTAAGGAACTGGTCAGTACCTATAAACCATCCGTAATTTTTGCCGACGGCGAATGGTTCAACTCGGCAACACAATGGCATTCGGCCGAATTAATCAACTGGTATTATCAGCTGGCAGGTAACGAAGCGATTGTAAACGACCGTTGGGGATCAGGCAGTAAAGGTGGCTTCCTCACTCCGGAATACAGTTCAGGAATCAAAGAAAAATCGAGACCCTGGGCTGAAGTCCGCGGTTTGGGAAGATCGTTCGGACTGAACCGAAACGAGAATCTAGATGCTTACATGACCGAAAAGGAGCTGATCCAGTTTTTTGTTAAAGCGGTTGCCAACGGCGGAGGCATGATTCTGAATGTTGGCCCGGGTGCCGACGGACAAATCCCGCTGCTCCAGCAGGAACGATTAATCCAACTGGGCAACTGGTTAAAAACAAACGGTGAAGCAATCTACGGATCGAAAGCTTTCGAAAAATCAGAAGAGGAAAAGCCCTTTTCTATCAGCCGGACCGACTCCGGAATCAACTTTAACTGGGTGCGCAACTCGCCCGAGAAAGGCATCAGGGAAGATCATTTCACGGCTGAATGGACTGGTTACCTCGTTGCAGAAAAAACGGACGAATTCGTATTCGAACTGGATGCTGACGACGGAGCACAGGTGTGGATTGACAATGAACTGGTTATTGACCAGAACTACACCGCAGCCGACAAAAACAGCGAAGTTATGAACGCCCGGACCGGCCGGAAAACGAGCGGAAAGAAAACGCTGCAGGCAGGCAAAGCATACCCGGTACGAATTAACTACCAGGAAAATATTCAGAATGCACACATTCAGTTATTCTGGTCAGGTAAGGACTTTGGAAAACAACTGATCAGCGACAAGTATTTCTATCAGGATAAAGAGCTTACGCGCAAAGGACTTAATGCCCGATACCATTCGATGCAAACTTACCTTTGCTACACACAAAACCAGAGCAAGCTTTACGCCATCAGCTTCGAATGGCCTGACAAACAACTGGCACTGGAGATACCCAGACCATCAGCAAATGCAGTAGTTACACTTTTAGGCACCGACAAAAAGTTGCCTTGGAAATATGCCGGCGGTAAACTTCTGATCAACACTTCAGGAATAAAATACGGCGAACTGCCTTCGACCGTAGCCTGGACTTTTAAAATTGAATCGTATCTGTAAAAAACAGGTCTGATTTACCTGATGAATCCCGTACATAATTCCCGGGATTCATCAGGTAATATCTTCCGGAAGACGGGGAAGAATTCCCTTGACCACATAGATCGGCCGGACATATTTCCTTAGTGATTTGCGGGTTAATCCGAACCATATCCCCGAAAACACAGTAATCAACCCGCTGATCAGCAAAGCATTGGTTATGCCTATCCCCTCGGCCACAGTTCCGGCTAAAAGATTCCCGATCGGGGTTATTCCCATCAGGGCCATTGCATAAAAGCTCATCACCCGCCCGCGCTTGTCTTCGTCGGTAATCGTTTGCAGCATGGTATTTATCGATGAAAGCGAGAGAATCATAGAAAGCCCCCCAAAGAAGAACACAACAAGTGAAAAATCGATTTTCCCGGAGAAAGAAGCCAGTGCGATCGACACTCCGAGCACCACGATGCTTACCGAGATAATTTTGCCTAATCCGAGTACCGACTTGCGCGCAGCCATGTAAAATGATCCGGTCAGAGCGCCCGCACCCAGCGAAGACATCAGATAGCCGAGGGTATCCGAATCTCCGTGCAGAATCTCTTTGGCATAGGCAGGAAGCAAAACAACAAACGGGAGCCCGACCAAACTTAAACTGGCCAACAGCAAAATGAATGTCCGGATAGGAACCGACTGGAACGTGTAATGAAATCCTTCGGTAAAACTTTTTTTGAAGTTGGCCGAACGAACAGAGGCTTTCTTTAACGGAATTTTTATACGAAGTAAAGCCGTGATAACAGCAACAAAACTGAGGGCATTAATCAGGAAACAAATGCCTTCACCAACGGCAGCAATGGTTATTCCGGCTATCGCCGGGCCCACTAAACGGCCTCCGTTAAATATGGCTGAATTTAGAGCAATTGCGTTTCCCAGGTCTTCGGGTTTATCTATCAGGTCGATAACCAGCGACTGCCTCGCCGGTGCATCGAAAGCGCTGATCACTCCAAAGATCAGGCTTAATACGATGATATGCCAGACATCAACCAGGTTAAACAACACCAGGAACGCAATGCACAACGCCTGCAACATAAAAAACACCTGGGCTGTAATCATGATCCGAAGGCGGTTGTAGCGATCAGTCAACACCCCGGTAAAAGGAGCAAGAATAAAAGTAGGAATCTGGCTGGTGAAGCCCACAAGCCCCAGCAGAAAAACAGAGCCCGTTAGCCGGTATACCAACCAGCTCAGGGCAATGTTCTGCATCCAGGAACCAATCAGCGAAACACCTTGTCCGACAAAATAAAGACGGTAATTTCGCGAACGAAGCGATGAAAATATGTGTTTGATGTTATTAAAGTCTTTCGGGATAAACCAATTTATTCCCATATCCGGTCAGGCTTAACGTCATGAATCTGTCCTTATTATCAATTGCAGCAGACGACAAAACGATGATTTAGCCTGCAGCGTACCCGAACCGACCTTTCCTTTTTCGATTTTCCGGATCGGTTCAAACTATTCAGGCAAGTATTTCAACAAACAGCACCGGGTCAAATGGTAATGAAACCATTACCGGATACGGTCAATCGAACGGATTAAAGCTTCATCTTTCCCGATGGCACGAATAGCCAGATAGTCCAGAACAATAGCAACCAAAGGGAAAACCATTCCGATTTTAAAACTGACTTTGGCTCCGCTAAACGAATAATAAGTAAAGAAGAAAAACATTCCAAACAAACCAAGCATGATTAAAATGGTAAAAACAATCACCCGCATTTGTCTGATCCGGTTTTTGTAACTCAGAATAGCAAAACCGTGCAAACCGAGGATAATCCCGATCAGAACTGCAATGGACATTCCGTCTTCCTTTACAACTCCATCCAACGAAATACCTTTATAATCGAACAGGTAAATGGCTCCGTCATTCATAATTTCAGCAAATGGCAATACAAATAAAAAAGCTATCAGAATAGCTGAAACCAGTAAGTATAAAGTTTGAATCCGCTGTATCATAATTTAATTTTTTCTTTTGC
>JAEUSS010000495.1 GCA_016788685.1 Prolixibacteraceae bacterium
TATCTGCGAAAAATAGGAGGTGTAATATTAATTGGTGTGATCATTGTGTGGGCGCTCGGCTATTTCCCCAGAGAAACAGCTCCGGGAATTACCCCTCAGATGACACACAACCAAACTGTAACACTCAATGATTCGCTGCAGGTCGTTCCTGAAACAAATCAGAGTGAGCGGCTGCACAACAGCTACCTGGGCCAGATCGGACAGTTTATCCAGCCGGTTATGTCACCACTCGGATTTGACTGGAAAATGAGCATCAGCCTTCTGGCCGGACTTCCTGCCAAAGAAATCATCGTAAGTACAATGGGTGTTTTGTACCAGATTGATGAGAACGATCAGGACTCCGGGCTAAGCAACAAATTAGTTCAGGAAAGATATGTTTCCGGAGAAAAAAAGGGAGAAAAGGTAATTTCTATGCCTGTTGCTTTGGCTTTTCTGGCGTTTGTATTAATCTATTTCCCGTGTATTGGTGTTATAGCTACTATAAAGAGTGAGTCAGGAAAACTGAAATGGGCTGTTTTTACCATTGTTTACACAACTGCAGTCGCGTGGATTGTATCATTTCTGGTTTTCCGGATTTCATCATTTTTCCTGATGTAAAACGATTAAAGACGACAACATTATGGTACAGGAAATTATTGCATATCTGATTATTGCATCTGCCTTCGGAGTTTTGATTGTAAACACCCTCCGATTCTTTAACCTTGTTGGGAAAAAAAATGTAAGCTCATCCAAGTGCGGGGGCTGTACATCTGGCTGTGAGATGAAAGAACTGCACATTATGAATAAAAACCGACCGGCGAAACACGATCAATACAAATTTTATCTATAACCGCTTAAGCGCTGCTATGGTTTCGGTTGGATTTTCAGCCCCGAAAACAAAGCTTCCGGCAACCAATACATCAGCTCCTGCCTGATACAATTTCCTGCCAACCTCGAAATTGACCCCACCGTCAACTTCGATCAAAGCTTTTGAGTTTCTGCGAAGAATCATTTCTTTCAGCATTTCAGTCTTACGACAAGTGTTCTCAATAAATTTCTGGCCGCCGAAGCCCGGATTGACCGACATTAGTAATACCATATCCAACTCATCAATAATGTCGTCGAGCAGAGCAACAGAAGTGTGCGGATTCAGACAAACACTCGCCATAACGCCCATATCTTTTATTTGCTGAATGGTTCGGTGCAAGTGAATACAGGCTTCATAATGAACCGTCAGAATCGCTGCTCCGGCCTTACAGAATTCCTGAATATACTTCTCCGGGTTTACTATCATTAAATGAACATCCAAAGGTTTTTCGCTTATCCTGTTAATGGCCTGAATAACCGGAAATCCGAAAGAAATATTCGGCACGAATACGCCATCCATCACGTCACAATGAATATAGTCTGCCTCGCTCCGGTTTATCATCTCAATGTCATCACCCAGCTGATTGAAATTTGCCGAAAGTATTGATGGTGCTACAAGTTTCATAAATCGTTTGTTTTTTCTCAAAAGTAAGATTTTATCTTTTCGTGCAAATCATCAAAAACAAATAAAGCTGCAAATGCAGCTTTATATCGGGTTACAAATAGGTTTTCAGTAACTTATTACGGTAATGATTCCGCATCTTTTTTATGGTTTTTTCCTTGATTTGCCTGACTCGTTCCCTGGTGAGACCAAACTCGTCTCCAATTTCTTCCAAAGTATGCTGACGATGCCCGCTTAATCCAAAATAATAGCGAATTACGTCAGCTTCCCGTTCATCCAAGGTAGACAAGGTGCGCTCGATTTCCTTACAAAGAGACACATTCATCAAGCCTTTATCCGGGCTCAGAGAATCCTCATTCAACAGAATATCGTATAAATTGCTCCCTTCTTCGTCATGAATAGGCGCATCCATCGAGATATGATGTGATGATACTTTTAACGCATCCTCCACCACATCCGAGGATGTTTCAAGCAAGAATGCGACTTCGTCAGCAGTAGGTTCTCTTTGATATTCCTGTTCCAAACGGTTAAATGTCTTATTTATCCGGGTGATTGATCCTATTTTATTCAAAGGCAACCTGACAATACGTGCCTGTTCGGCCAGTGCCTGAAGAATTGCCTGCCGAATCCACCACACGCCATATGATATAAATTTAAATCCGCGCGTTTCATCATACCGTTGCGCAGCCTTAATTAAACCCAAATTACCCTCATTAATCATGTCTGGCAAACTAAGGCCCTGATTTTGATACTGTTTTGCAACAGAAACAACAAATCTCAAGTTGGCTTTTATCAATTTTTCCAGGGCATCTTTGTCACCCCGCTTTATTCTTTTTGCCAATTCAACTTCTTCATCGGCAGTAACCAAATCAACTTTTCCAATTTCGTGCAGGTATTTATCAAGCGATAATGTTTCCCTGTTTGTAACCTGTTTCGCAATTTTAAGTTGTCTCATTATTTAATCTTATGTTGTTTATTTACATGCTGATAGGCATTAAGTCAGGCTAAATTCTTCACGACGAAAATAGCTATTAAAGAATTCTCCACTTAAAATTCAAACCTGAATTTATCTGAACTATACGTTTTTTCATATGAATTGTTCATTTTAGCTAATGAATGGCAGCTTTTCTTGCACGGGCATTTCAGGATTCTCGTCCAACGTCCTCAATTCTGGTACTATCTGCTGCATTTTTATTGATTTTAGCGCTTTTATTTTGCTATACTTCAATATTTTGCTATACTTGCAAAAAATTTCGAACAAGTACCGATCGTCCAAATTTTCAATTCCTCTTTTCTTTTTTTAATCACTTGACCTTTTGGATATTAAAAAATCAATCAAAAATTATGTATGATATTATTGAATTAAGCAGAAAACTACTTCCTGACTTAAAAGAAATCGCAAAAGAACTTGACATTAAAAAGGTTGAATCTTATAAAAAACAAGATTTAATCTATAAAATTCTTGACACTCAGGCAATCATAGCTTCTGAGAAAAAAACTGACGACAAAAAATTAAAGTCTCCCAGAGATATAAATACAAAACGCGAAGAAAATTCGGTATTTAAATTATTCAGCCGGCGGAAAGAAGAAAAACCGGTAGAAAGCACAGAGGAAAAACCGGCGGAAAAAATTGAAACTGAAAAACCGGCTCCACCGGCAGAGAATGAACAGC
Source organism: Prolixibacteraceae bacterium (assembly GCA_016788685.1). Taxonomy (GTDB): domain Bacteria; phylum Bacteroidota; class Bacteroidia; order Bacteroidales; family Prolixibacteraceae; genus Aquipluma. The sequence continues at coordinate 3,141 of JAEUSS010000495.1, forward strand.
GGAAAGAAGGGAAAAGAGAATTTCAAATCAAAAAAAGACCTCGAACCGAACATATAAAAGCCGGATCGTCAAACCACAATCCAAATCAAAATCAATCGCCGGCTCAAAATCAGAACAACAATCAAAATCAGAACAAGAATCAAAATCCCAATCAACGCCCGAATCCAAACTCCAATTCGGCTCAGAATAAAAAACCCAATCAAAACCAAAATCCCAATCAAAAAGTAAGACAAGAGATCCTTTTCCCGGAAGATCCGATTGAAAATGACTCTGATGTTCTCATTCCTGAAAACATAACAGAACAGCCAATAGTTGAAGTTCTGAAACACGAGGCGTCGGCTGATCAGCAAACTTCAGAAGAAGTTAAAAACGATGATGTAGCTGAAAAAAGAAACGAAAATCAGAATAAAAAGAAAAATTTTGAGAACAACCCGAAATGGGAAAACAGAGAAAATCAGGGGCAGAAACAACAAAAACAACAAAACCAGGAAAAACCTTATGAATTTGATGGAATCATAAGCAATACCGGTGTTTTGGAAATCATGGCCGATGGGTACGGATTCCTGCGTTCGTCAGATTTCAATTACCTGAACTCTCCTGACGACATTTATGTTTCTCAATCTCAGATTAAACTTTTCGGATTAAAAACCGGCGATACTGTAACCGGAACTATCCGTCCGCCTAAAGAAGGTGAAAAATATTTCCCGCTGATCAAAGTTATCGAAATCAACGGCAGAACCCCCGATTATATCCGCGACCGTGTTCCTTTTGAGCATCTGACACCGCTTTTCCCGAATGAAAAATTCAACCTGACCGGAAACGGTCACGACAATCTTTCAACCCGGATTGTTGACCTTTTTGCCCCGATTGGAAAAGGCCAGCGCGGACTGATTGTTGCGCAGCCCAAAACAGGTAAAACTGTTCTGTTGAAAGAGATTGCCAATGCAATTGCAGCGAATAATCCGGAAGTTTATATGATGGTTTTGCTGATTGACGAGCGTCCGGAAGAAGTAACAGACATGGCCCGCCACGTAAACGCCGAGGTCATTTCGTCAACATTTGATGAACCTGCAGAACGTCACGTGCGTGTTGCCGGAATGGTTCTTGAAAAAGCCAAACGCCTGGTTGAATGCGGCCACGATGTAGTTATTCTGCTTGACTCAATTACTCGTTTAGCCCGTGCATACAATACTGTTGCTCCTGCTTCAGGAAAAGTACTCTCGGGTGGTGTTGATGCCAACGCCCTGCACAAACCCAAACGTTTCTTTGGGGCAGCCCGTAACATCGAAGAAGGCGGATCACTTACAATCATTGCAACTGCGCTGATTGACACCGGCTCGAAAATGGACGAAGTAATCTTCGAAGAATTTAAAGGTACCGGTAACATGGAATTACAGCTCGACCGCAAATTATCGAACAAACGTATCTTCCCTGCTGTGGATATCACTTCTTCAAGTACCCGCCGCGAAGACTTACTGATGAACAAAAACATGCTGGACAAAACCTATATCCTGCGCAACTTCCTGAGCGACATGAACTCGATTGAAGCCATGGAATTCATCAAAAGCCGCATCATGAGAACCGATTCAATTGAAGAGTTCCTGATTTCGATGAACGATCAGTAAACTGATTCTCAGCTACAAATAAAATAAGAAAGAGAGCCACAAGCTCTCTTTTTTTATTTCAGGCCTAATTTGAAATTGAAGTTGGAAGATGGGAGAACTGTCTCAGCAAGAAGAAACTTCTTCAAAATTCGTTTTACCACATTGGCGGTAATCACTTCTCCGGAATAGTCGATCAAAAAACGATTAAATCCGTTCTTCTCCAGCTGGCTGCGATAATGAAACAAGGCTACCGGAACTGAAGGATAAACAATGGTCATCCCATCTTTAACCTGAACACGATATTTTTTATTATTCTCGTCAGCAAACAGGCTGCCTTTATGACTCACTTTGACCGGCATTCGTGAATAAAACAATTCAGGATAAAAATAAAGCGGAACAATCCCTTGTTTATTCTGCATCGAGAGTAAGTTTTCCAGATCGTTCTCCAACGGATAAGTAAACTCCGAAATCTTTTCATCGTGCAACATCCGGGCAGAAGCGTCATTCAAAACATACACATTTTCATTGCAGCTCATTTTAACGCCCTGCGGAAGCAGTGCTTTTTGCGACAAATGACTGATAAAAAAGTGACTAAACCCGGAAGATGCCAGTTTAGCTGCCAGATTCCGGTAAAAATCCAAATGGTTTTCGGAAATAAATTTGGGCAGTTCAATCCGGATTTTAGTTTTGTTTTGTTGATGTACGACTGTCTGAGGATCAAACTTTTCCCAATCAGCGCGTTTATACGACAGAATAACGGCATCGTAATCATCGAACCGGAGCTTCGGTAACCAATCCGGACTACCAATCCGTACCAGCAGCATCGGGGTTTGTGTTTTCCCTGCTTCAACGCGCAGGCTTTTGCGGATTTCCTGTTTTTTAAGCGGCTGCTTTTTTAGTTCAGGCAAAGCATTCACATTTCCAATCCGGGAAGAAAAACTTTGAGTTTTAATCCTGACCAGCAACACATCATCTCCTTTAGTTACCTTTCCACTTAAATCAGCAGGCACCCGATACATATTTCCGGTCACACTGTAGTTTTCCAGTTTCACATACAACTGCTCATCATCTGTACTTTTTCGTATCCGGATACGATACCCTTCTTCCAGTTTTACCGAACTGGAAAACGAAATTGCCTTGCGCTCCACATCGGTGACCTGTCCGACTAAAAAACCGATTGACGGGTCATCGGTAATCCCTTCGCTTACATGCCCGCCAAGAAAATAGGCAGTTTTTTCGCGCCCCATATCCAATTCGAGCATCTGAGCCGCAAACTCCATTTTTTGCGGGCTATCAATTGCCGTACGGTAGGCCTTACAAACCTGAAAAACGTAATCTGCAGATTTCATCCGCCCTTCAACCTTCAGCGAATGAATGCCCAAGGCGATCAACTTCTGAAGGTTTTGAATTTGCTGATTGTCTTTCAGGCTAAAATAAGCATGCTGCTCTCCCCCATCCTGATAAATCCGGCGGCAACTTTGTTTGCAGATTCCGCGATTGGCACCTTGCCCTCCGGCAAAGCTGCTGAAAAGGCACATTCCGGAAAACGAATAACACAATGCACCATGAATAAACACCTCGAGTTCGGCTTTACTTTGCCGGGCAATTTTTTCCAACTCCGGCATGGTCAGCTCGCGGGCAAGAACTGTACGGACAATTCCTTTTGAAGCACCAAAATTGACACCAACGGAGTTGTGATTTCCCATTTGTGTACTGGCATGTAAAGGCAGCTGCGGAAAAAATTTCCGGGCAATGTAATACGTTCCCCAATCCTGAATGATTACCCCATCAACTTTTAGGGCATTCAGAAACGACAGCACGTCAATCAGCTGGTCAAGCTCCCGGTTTTTGATCAGGATATTTAGTGTGACATATACCTTCACCTGCTTCTCATGGGCTTTTTTCACGGCCAACTGAAGCATGGGTTTGGTAAAATTGCTGGCACGCCCACGCGCGTTTAGCTCCTGAAGCCCCAGAAAAACAGCATCAGCACCCGCATTTAAAGCGGCATAAAATGACTCTACATTTCCGACGGGAGCTAATAATTCGGGCTTTTGACTGAGCATAGCGAAAGAATTTATCTGCAAAATTATAAAATTAGCCCATTCGGCAATTATTCAATCCGCCGGCACGCTTGACTACACATTCAGTAAAATCAATTATTCCCGGACGACTTACTATAATTTCAAATCGAAGATTGCAATCGCTCGTTATTTTTACTAATTATAAATTACACTTTCGCATAAAATTTGACATCTCCAGATTGCAATTCACAATCAGGAAAGATTAAATTTGTTGCATAAAGTTCTGCAAATGCAAAGTTTGGTCAACATTCATAATACATTACAAGAACAGTTCAGACAAACGATCCGAAGAGAACTTCTGGATGAAATCAACTGGGATGAACGAATCATCGGAATCAAAGGATTTCGCGGAGTCGGCAAAACAACTTTCCTGATTGATATTGTGAAAGAAAAGTTCTTCAACGATAAAACCTGCCTGTATGTCAACCTTAACAATTTCTATTTCACCAAGCGGAAAATTGTTTCGTTTGCCGACGAATTCTACAAAACAGGCGGCAAGACCCTTATTCTGGATCAGATACACAAATATCCGGACTGGGCTCCTGAACTAAGAACTTGTTACTGCAATTTTCCTGAATTAAAAATCATATTCTCAGCGTCGCCTGTACTTCGTGTTCTGGAAGGAAATAATGAACTGAAAGACATTGCCAAAATCTATCACCTGGAAGGCCTTTCATTCCGCGAATACCTGAATCATCAGTCGGCGCTCAGTTTCAGAAGGTATACGCTTCAGGAAATATTAAGCAACCACACCCGGATAGCACAAGAAATTGTACAGGAAGTTAAACCACTGGCTTACTTCAACGATTACCTGAAAGACGGCTATTATCCGTACTTTCTCGACAACAAGAGTTTTTACAACGAAACACTCTTGAAACACATCAATCTGGCACTTGAAATTGACGTGACCTACCTCAACCAGATTGATTTACAGTATCTCCCGAAACTCCGGAAACTGTTGCAGATCATTGCGAGCCAGGCGCCGTTCTCGCCAAACGTAAGTAAAATCAGTGCCGATGTTCAAACATCAAGAGCTACAATAATGAATTACCTGCGGTACATGAAAAATGCACGAATCATCAACATGCTTTTTTCAAATGGTAACGAAGATGAAATTAAAAAGCCCGATCTGGTGTATTTGCACAACACCAACCTGATGTACGCCATCGACGACGGAAATATCAATAACAAAATACTCAGGCAAACTTTTTTTTACAACCAGGTAGGTTATAAGCACCAGATAAAAAGCTCAGGGAAAGCTGACTTTAAGGTCAATGATCAGTTTCAGTTCAGTGTTGGCGGTAAATATACAGTTCCGGCAGAAGACGGTTACTTTGCAGCTGCCGACATGATTGAAGTCGGAAAAGGAAACGTTATCCCCTTGTGGTTATTCGGTT
>JAEUSS010000297.1 GCA_016788685.1 Prolixibacteraceae bacterium
AACATTCTCTGCCGAATACCGCCTTTTTGATCTCGGTATCTTTCTTCAGGGAAGTCAGGGTGGCGATATTTTTAACGTCTTTAAATATTACACGCACCAAAATACCGGCTACTTTAATGCACCGGCGGATATGCTCCGGAAAGCCTGGCACGGAGAAGGAACATCCAATTCCCAGTTCAGGATCTCTGCAAGCACGGCAAACAATAACCTGCGGTCATCATCCTGGTATATAGAGAACGGCTCGTTTCTCCGGATCAAAAATATCCAGGTTGGCTATAATCTGAATAAACAGCTCTGCCGGAAAATCGGTATTTCATCCTGCCGCATTTATGTCGGAGGACAGAACCTTTATACGTTTACCAAATATAGCGGTCTTGACCCCGAACTTGCTGATCTTACCGGCAGCCCGTTAAGCTCCGGAATCGATTTTGCCAAATACCCGCAGCCCAGAACCTATCTGGCTGGCATGAATATCAAATTTTAAAAGCAGACCGATGAAAAACAGAGTAATTTACACAATCCTTTTACTGATCGTCATTTTATCCTGCGATCCAAGTTTCATCAACCGTCCGCAACTTGCAGTACAGACAGCGGACAACTTTTATAAAACGCAGGATGATGCAATAAAAACCGTCTCTGCAGCATACAATTACTTCCAATCTTATGATTTTGAAGTTCATAAATTCGAATTTGGAGATATTGCTTCTGATGACGCAGAAAAAGGAGGAGAATCGGACAACGACAGACCATTCGTAAAAGATCTCGAATATTTCAGAAGCCGGTCTGATAATTTGTCGTGCCGGGGAATGTGGAATATTTGTTTTACCGCTATATTTCACTCCAACAACGCTGCTCTTCATATCGAAAAGATCAATATGAACGAACAACTAAAACAGCGCTTACTCGCCGAAGTCAGGTTTATCAGGGCTCATTTTTACTTTTACCTGATTAACATTTTTGGAGAAGTTCCGCTGATCACAAAAACATCACTCACTCCGATGGAGTATCGCCTGCCCAAGTCAACAAAAGCTGCGATCTGGGATCAAATTGAACAGGACCTGATTTTTGCGAAGAAGAATCTGCCGCTAAAATCGGAGTACGCCAAAGCCGATTTGGGCCGAATAACAAAGGGTGCGGCCCAAGCATTGCTCGCTAACACTTATCTTTTTCAGAACAAATGGGAGCTCGCACAAAAAGAGGCAAAAGAAATCATTCAATCCGGTGAGTACCGGCTGGAACCCGAATTCCAGGACTTGTTCCAAATCAAAAAAAGCGATTTCGGCATTGAGTCGGTGCTGGAAGTACCTCATATCAGTACAGATACCGGCTGGGGCGACGAGAATGAAGGAAGCGTTGTTCCGGTTTATTGCCGCAGCCGGAATTCCGGAGGATGGGGATTTAACGCCCCGACGTTCGACCTTCTTGCCGAGTTTGAGCCCGGCGATCCGCGTCTGGTTCACACCATCCTGTTCGACGGAGATGTTTTTGAGGGAGAAGTCCAATTTAACCAATCCAGCCCTTCGCACATGTGCTCCCGGAAAGTATTCCTGACACCTTCGGAAAGAGAAGGTTTTGATCAGTCGGATGCCCCGTTTAACCTGAAAGTCATCCGTTATGCCGAAGTATTGCTGATTCATGCCGAAGCTGCCTGCGAAAACGGCGACCTGCAGGAAGCGCGTTCTTCCCTCAATCAAATTCGTCGCCGCGCAAGGCAAAGCAGCGCGATCGACCAAAAAGCGACCTTTAAAAACGTGAACAAATACCAGGTTTCAAAAAATGTGTATGCCGATTACAGTTTCCTGACTTACGACTACTGGGAAGCCAACAAAAACCGGGAAACCCTTTTGCCTGAAGTTACGACAAACGACCGGCAAATACTCCGGCATGCCATACGCCACGAGCGACGCGTTGAACTGGCAATGGAGAACAAACGTTTTTATGACATCATCAGGTGGGGCGAGCCTGAAGTGCATTTTCATCAATTTTCGGTCCGCTGGAAGACCGGTAAAGGCGGTCAGTTCCGGAAAAACATCAACGAGGTGTTCCCGATTCCGCAGGACGAGCTGGATCTGAACCCCCGAATGACTCAAAATCCCGGATACTGATTGCCCCAAACCTACAAACATTGCGCAACATTTGAATCATGAAAATAAACTTCAGAAAAAAAGTAGGGAAAACCTAATTGTAATTGTATCAGGTTAAAAGTTGTAAAAGCAGCAAATAACCGACACGAAAAATTTATTCGGGAGCTCTGGAAAATACGAATGAGGATATTAACGGATAAAAACCAATCTGAAACCGGACTCGACCAAACCGGGTTCGAGCAGTTATTTGACGCTTATTACGATGAGCTCCTGCACTTTATTTATTTTAAATCAGGAGATACTGAAGTTGCTGAAGATATTGTTCAGGATGCTTTTCTGAAAGTCTGGGAAATCAGAGCGAAGGTACGAACAGAAACAGCTAGAGCTCTGCTCTACACTATTTCGGGAAATATGTTCGCTAACCGGCACAAACGAAAAAAACTG
>JAEUSS010000580.1 GCA_016788685.1 Prolixibacteraceae bacterium
CATCATCTTTGTGATGCTCGGATTTGCGGCCATCTTCTACCTGACGGGAGTAACCGGTTTGGCCAACTTTCTGATTTTTGGAGTATTAATGATCTTGTTTTTCCATTTCGTAATGAAAAAAATGATCAAAGTATTCCAGGAAAAAACCTGGCCTTTTTTGATGAGTATTTACGAGCGCCAGCTTCGGTATGTGCTGAAAGGTTCCCGTCCGATCTGGATTCTGGCAGGTATGGTTGCCTTGTTCTTTGCAACAGTCTTCATTACCGGAATAGTCAAGCCGACGGTCTTGTATTTCCCGAATAATGACCCGAACAACATCTATGTATACATTAAAATGCCTGGCGGGACACATCAAAATGTAACCAGCGACATTACGAAACTGGCTGAAGAGCGTGTTTACAAAGCTGTCGGAAAAAACAATCCGGATATTGAGTCCATCATTTCGAACGTGACCATCGGCGCTGAAGAAGAGGGTTTTGCATCTACCGGAAATCCGTTCAACAGGGGGAAAGTATCCGTCAACTTTGTGGAGCATAAAAACCGTACAACGGGTGTTTCGACTACTGAATACATGGAAATGATCAGGAAGGAAGTGGCCGACATTGCCGGAGCCGAAATTACGGTGGACAAAAACTCAAACGGACCACCTACCGGAAAACCAATCAACATCGAAATCACCAGTGAAAACCTGGAGCATTTGGTCGCTGATGCTTTTGCTTTCCGGAATTTTCTTGACTCGCTTGATATTCCCGGAGTTGAAGAGCTGAAAACAGATTTCGAAATGAATGCTCCTGAAATCACCGTGCAGATCGATCGTGACCGGGCTCAGCGACTTGGATTATCAACCGGGCAAATTGGTATGGAAATACGCACAGCCCTGTACGGGAAAGAGATTTCGAAACTGAAACAAGACGAAGACGAGTATCCGATCATGCTTCGCTACGCCAAAGTTACACGCGATAACATCAACGCGCTGGTTAACCTCGAGATTACTTACCGCGACATGAATACCGGTCAGTTGCGCAGCATTCCGTTGTCAACTGTGGCCAAAGTGGATTATTCATCGTCCTATACCGGAATCAAACGACTGGACCAGAAACGTGTTATTACTGTTTACTCCAATTTGTTGTCGGGCTATTCGGCTAACGACATTGTTCCGAAGATTGAAAGGCTGGCCAAAACATTCCCGCTTCATGAGGGGACATCAATTAAACTGACCGGCGAACAGGAAGATCAGGCGGAAACTTCATCGTTCTTCCTGAAGGCAATGGTCATTGCGTTGGGAGTGATTTTCTTCATCCTGATCACACAGTTTGGCTCTGTCAGCAAGTCGCTGATCATCCTGAGTGAAGTTATTTTCAGCATCATCGGTGTATTACTTGGTGTGATGCTTTTCGGGATGGACATTGTTATCCTGATGACAGGCTTGGGAATTGTAGCACTTGGCGGTATCGTTGTCCGAAACGGAATTCTGATTGTTGAATTCATCGATTCGAAGAAAAGCGAAGGAATGCCTACCCGGCGAGCCATTATCGAAGGCGGGAAAACACGTATCACACCGGTTATCCTTACGGCTACGGCTACAATGCTTGGATTAGTGCCTTTGGCCGTTGGGATGAACATCAATTTCGTGACCATGTTTACCGAACTGAATCCGCATATCTATTTTGGCGGCGACAATGTTGCTTTCTGGGGGCCGCTGGCCTGGTCAATCATTTTCGGGTTGAGTTTTGCCACTTTCCTGACGCTGATGTTTGTTCCGGCCTTGTACGAACTCGATTACACCATTAAACTGAAGATGCAGAGACGAAAGAACCTGAGACGGATCAAAGCACTGCAAAAATAAAATCTCATCCAGATTACGATAAAAAGAGGCTGTCCGGAAGATTCCGCGACAGCCTCTTGCGTTTAATGCTGTGTCAACCTCGGGGTTTATGGATGAGTGAAATGTCAGCCGGATTATGACCTAAATAAGTTTACATCCGGATGGAAGTTTTTGCCGGAGTTCATGCTTTATTCCTGAAACATGCTGTTCGTGCCGGATTTTTCCTGGCAGAACGGCGACTTGGAGGTGTTTCAGGCAAACTCCGGAAACGAAAGAGGCGGCACTTTATTTTTAAAGTGCCGCCTCTTTTAGTCAAATTATTGAGGTTGGTTAATAACCTTTTACCACATTGGTGAAGTCGTTCTGAATTTTCATCAGGTTGACCGAATAGATGGCCAGGTTACGGGCTTCGCTCAGCACATTCAGGAGGAGCATGCTGTTTTTGGTTCCCACATCATTCTTTTTAATTGATTTGATGAGGTTTTTACGAGCCTCGCGAATCAAACCAATAATACGAACCTGCTCGGCATTAATTTCGGCTAATTTGGCTTCATTGTTTGAGTCCAAAGCAGCGATCATCAATTTGGTAAATCCGGCAAACTCATCAGCGATTTGCTTCAGTTCAACGCTTTGGGTTGGTAAAATCGGCTTGTGATTATTGTCAACATGATTGAAAACCGGTTCGGCCAGGAAGTTGATACAATGAGCCAGTTCTTTCAGGTAATCGAGAGTTAAGACATAATAATGACTGGCTTCTACTGAATCGGGCGGAAGCGAATTGATTGTCTGGTGGATTTTGCTTTTTTTGTTCGACAGCTTTTGTTCCAGTTCAACCGAATTCTGAACCTGTTTCTTCAGGTCTTTACGGTTTTCTTTAATCAGTCCTTTAACGGTTTCATCAAAAATATTGCTTACGGCAGTCAGGGTTTTGGTAATGCCTTTGTTGTTGGTTTCGAACATCGAAACTACTGTAGGGGTATCATCAAATTCTTCTGTTTTAGCCTGAATGTTTCCTTCGCGTTTTTTGTGTACGATGTGTGTCCGGTAGAAAGCGAGAATGGCAAAGGCCAATATGGCGACTACGCCGAAAACCTGCGCCCAGCCCATAAACAAAGCCAGGAAGAAAGCTACCGAAAAAGCAGCCAGTCCGGTAATGAACCATCCGCCGATTACGGTAAATACCCCTGTGATGCGGTAAACAGCACTGTCGCGCCCCCAGGCACCGTCAACCAGCGAAGTACTCATGGCTACCATGAAAGTTACATAGGTGGTTGAAAGGGGGAGTTTATACGAAGTTCCCACAGCAATCAGAATCGATGCAACCATCATGTTTACTGAAGCTCTGACTACATCAAACATGGGCGGATTCGGATCTTTCTTGGTCCGTTCATCCAGTCCTGTTTTATCAAACCGCTTGCTGATTTTCTGGATTACCGGAGCCGGGATCACCTGGCTGAAGAAGGTGCCGGTGTTAACCACCTTCCGGACCAAAACGCGCGAGAATGCTGATGATCCGAACCGTTCTTCGCCTTCGTCCTGGCGGCTCAGGCTCAACGAAGTTTCAATAACCGTTTTGGCCTTTTTGGAGAACCAAAGTACAAAGAGCATAATTACGCCGGCACCAATCAGGTAATAAGAGGGGGTATGGATGTCGCCCAGCAATCCTTCCATGAAAAGGTCTGTTTGCCCGTTTGCCATGTATATTTTAAACGATTCGAGGCCGGCCATCGGCACTCCGACAAAATTCACAAGGTCGTTTCCGGCAAAAGCCATTGCCAAAGCAAAGGTTCCGGCTAAAACTACAATCTTCAGCGGATTGCTTTTGAATATCCAGTTCATGCCTTGCAGAATGATCGTCCAGAAAATGAAACTCAGAAAGAGAATCATCAGAGTATGCTCTTTGATCTGAGCATAAATTTCGGGAGTCATAAACGAAGCATCTTTTACTCCTTTGATCAGGATAAAGTAAGTGATGGCCGAAATGGCTACTCCGCCCCAAACAGAGCCGTAATATTTAATGGTTCTCTCGATATTGAACGTGAAGATCAGTCGGCTGATCCACTGAACAAATACCCCGAAAATAAAGGACAATACAACTGATAACAAAATGCTTGAAATGATCGCCAGGGCTTTGGAGGAATTGATGAAATCTCCTATCTGCGCGACCTTCTGAACTCCGTCGACCAGAATTACAACATCGTTTCCGACTTTTATGAAGGCCATTCCGATGGCTGCACCCAGCAGGCCGAATACCAGAGATACGGTAGTGGAAGTCGGCAAACCAAACGTGTTGAAAAAATCAAGCAGAAGCACATCGGTAAACATCACGGCCAGAAAAACGATGATGATTTCAGTAAACAGGAAGTACTGCGGGTGAAATAGCCCTTTTCGGGCAACTTCCATCATTCCGTTGGCAAAAAGCGCACCGACCATAATTCCAATGCTGGCAACAAGCATTATTATTCTGCGTGACGCTACTTTTGAACCGATTGCTGAATTGAGGAAATTTACTGCATCATTGGCTACCCCGACTGTCAGATCGGATATTGCCAGGATAAAAAGGACTAAAAGAAAAAAGATGTAAAGACTCATATAAATGGTTTTTGTTACCGGGAGAGTGTGATAATATATCCCTGAAGTATCTTAATTATCTTCAATGTGTAGATTTATTTATTTACTAATCATATATTAATCAGATTGTAATCTTATTTCGGCGAACAAAAGTACTTATTTTTTTTAAGGCATATCCGAATTTTAATTGCTTAACCTAATCGTAACATTAAACGGTGTCCGAGGTGTAAGTGTTTGTAAAGTAGTGTTTTGGTTGTGGTCTGTTTTTCGCCCCTGACAGTCCCGAATCAGGATTATACCGATGAGGTCTCTTGTTTGCTGATTAATTGAGGTTTTTAGTTTAAGCCAAGCGTTGTCTGATTTTATCCGGGCTGAGGACTTCGGTTGGGGCAAAGGGGAGCCTTTCCCGGAAACGATTTTCTGAGGAGAACAGATCGGTGTTTAAGCCAGATTCTTTATCGTGGGAGGTGAGAACCCGGACTTAAAATCACAGTCCGCCGAAGACACTTTTTATCATCCGGTGAACTTTATGGACAGAGCGAACGGGTTGTGCGTACATCAAAATACACCTTTTGGAAACAATCTTTAAATTCAGCCTTTCAGTAGCTTGCTGCACTTCGGGCGACCAGGCTCCCTGCTGCAGCCATATTTTTTCAAGTCCTATTTCAGCGGCTTCTTCGAGTACCGGGATTACCCTCCATGCCGGAACCGAGATAAACAGCCCATCTACTACTCCGGATAAGCTTTTCAGATCAGGATAACAGGTAAATCCGTCGATTTCATGCGATTGGGGATGGATCGGGTAGATCTCGTATCCTTTCGCCTTTAACTCTTTGCCAACAAGGTTCCCAAACTTTTTTCCTGAACGTGACATGCCAACTACCGCAATTCTTTTCGAACTGATAAAATCGTCAATTAGTGGGTTCATAGGGCGAACGTTTAAAGTTTAAGGTGAATTTACGGCTTTTGTGAAAAATCATCGACAGGTATTGGCAGTTTCTTGATCAGTTGTCCCGACTATTTTTCAGTTTCTCCTGAATTTCTTTCAATACTTTTCCTGAAGCCAGGAAAATCGCCGGCTTCCCCGATAGCGGATTGTTTTGGGTAACAACTACCGTATTGTATACATCTTCAATATGCTGGAAAGTCAGCACTTCTTCCGGAGTGCCCTGCGTATGGATTCGCCCCTGATTCACGAGAATCAGCCGGTCGCAGTATTCCGAGGCAAGGTTCAGGTCATGAATCACCATGAGTACCGACAGGCCCATCTCCTGGTTCAGCTGTTGCAACAGATTCAGGATATGAACCTGGTGGGTAATGTCCAGGTGCGAAGTGGGCTCATCGAGCAACAGCAACTCGGGCTGCTGGGTCAGCGCACGTGCAATTCCGGCAAGTTGTTGTTCTCCGCCGCTTAATTCCGACATCAGCTGATCTTTAAAGCGCCAGGTATCGGTCATTTCCATGTATTTCCGGGCAATCCGGTAATCTTCTTCTGTCTCGAAGAAGGCAAACCGGTTGTGATAGGGAATCCGGCCCAGCAGTACGTAATCTTCCACACTCATGTCGCCTGCCTCGATAAACTGGCTGACAATGGCGATGTTCTGAGCCCGCTGACGAAGCGAAAAGGTGCGCAGGTTCTTTTCCGCCAGCAGAATCTTTCCGGATTTTAGTCCAAGCGTTCCGGTAATGGCCCGGAAAAGCGTGGTTTTTCCTGAACCGTTTGGCCCGATGATTCCGGCAAATGATCCTTTCGGAATTTCGATGTTGATGTCGGATAGCCGGAACTTCGGATATCCGCAGCAAAGGTCTTGTATTTGCAGTATGCTCGGTCTCATTATTCGTTACTTTTTAATGTCCGGAGCGAAGAACGGCTCATCATGGCCAGAAACACAATTCCGCCGGCAATTCCGGTAATGACACCGATAGGCAGTTCATTGGGCGAAATAATCGTCCGGGCGATGACATCCGATAATACCAGGAAGATGGATCCGGACAGAAATGAACTGACCAGCAGGATGCGGTAATCTGAACCTACCCAAAGGCGCATCAGGTGCGGGATAATCAGCCCGACAAAACCAATCACTCCGGCAACGGCTACCGAAACCCCGGCAAGCAGCGAAGCCAGCAGAAACAAAAGTTTAATGGTGGTATCGGTATTGATGCCCAGGTGTCTGGCTTTTTCTTCTCCCAGCCGGAGGGCGTTGAGCGGCTGCACAAAAAGATACGAAAGGGCCAGTGCAGCCAGTGCCAGTATCAGTGTAAGGTAAATCAGCGAAAGGTCGGGTTCATCCAGCGAGCCCATGATCCAGAAAACGATTCCATGCAGATTTTCGGTACTGGTTGTGGCCATCAGCAACATCATCGACGATGAGGCGATGAAACTGACCATTACACCGGTAAGCAGCATACTCTGAATATTGATCCGCCCGGTTCGCGAACTGATGGTGTATACCAGGAAGATAATTAGAAAGGCACCAATAAAACCGCTGGCCGGCAACATGAACGACCCCACAAGCTGGTGCAGTCCGAATACAATGGTAAATGCCACGCCCAGCGAGGCTCCTCCTGAAATTCCCAGGGTGTAAGGTTCAACCAGCGGATTCCGGTAAACACCTTGCAGCAGAATTCCTGAGAGGCTGAGTGCTCCTCCGACGGCAATGCCCAGCAATACCCTCGGAAACCGGATCTGACTCAGGATGGTGTATTCCAGACTTTCATTCCCTTTTCCGAGAATGCTGAAAATGTCCATGAATCCCAGGTTCATCTCGCCTACCGAAAGCGACAAAATTACCGAGGCAATCAGCAGCACCGTCAATCCGGCCAGATATATTCCCCACTGAAGGTATTTTTTTTGCATCTTAATATACGCTGTGTTTCTTATCGAACCAAAATCTGCCAAAATTAGTCATTCAGAACCATTCAGCAGCATCGGCCAATGTTTTATCTGCTCACGTGATGTTTTTTCCCGGTTTTACTCCGGACTTTGATCGTTGCGTTTAGTATTCA
>JAEUSS010000610.1 GCA_016788685.1 Prolixibacteraceae bacterium
TGTTCATGCCGGTTTGGGAATTTATGATACCATGCAGTACATTTCGTCGGACATTGCCACCATTTGTACCGGAATGGCAGCTTCGATGGGTGCCGTCCTGCTGACCGCCGGAGCCAAAGGGAAACGCTCAGCTTTGCAGCATTCACGTGTGATGATTCACCAACCGATGGGCGGAGCGCAGGGACAGGCTTCTGATATCGAAATTACCGCGCGTGAAATCATGAAACTGAAGAAAGAATTGTACGATATTATAGCCATCCACAGCGGGAAACCGTATAAACAGGTTGAAAAAGACGCTGACCGTGATTATTGGATGACATCAACAGAAGCGAAAGAATACGGAATGATCGACGAAGTACTGGTCAGACATAAATAATTTATACCCTTGAAGATGAAAATGGATAAATGTTCGTTTTGCGGGCGCGAGAAGAAGGAAGTTAACTTGCTGATTGCAGGCCTGGAAGGACATATTTGTGATAATTGTGTTGAGCAGGCTCATGCCATTGTGGAAGAAGAGTTCAAAAAAGACGAAGGGTTTTCTACGCAGGGGCTCAAACTGATGAAGCCGATGGAAATCAAAAGCTTCCTCGATCAGTATGTGATCGGACAGGATCAGGCGAAAAAGATTCTTTCGGTTGCTGTATATAACCACTACAAACGTTTGAATCAGCCTGTTTCGGCAGATGAAACTGAAATTGAAAAATCGAATATCATGCTGGTTGGCGAAACCGGAACCGGGAAGACTCTCCTGGCCAGAACAATCGCCAAAATGCTGCACGTACCCTTCACCATTGTTGATGCCACAGTACTGACCGAAGCCGGTTATGTGGGCGAGGACATTGAAAGCTTACTGACCCGTTTACTTCAGGCTGCCGACTATAACGTGGAGGCTGCTGAACGTGGAATCGTTTTCATTGACGAATTGGATAAAATCGCCCGGAAAGGTGATAATCCGTCCATCACCCGTGATGTTTCAGGAGAAGGCGTTCAGCAGGGATTGCTGAAGTTGCTCGAAGGGTCTATTGTAAACGTTCCGCCGCAGGGAGGACGTAAACATCCGGAGCAGAAGATGATCCCGGTCAATACCAAGAACATCCTGTTCATTTGTGGCGGCGCTTTTGACGGAATTGAAAAGAAAATTGCGCAGCGGTTGAATACTAAAATTGTTGGTTACGGTGCACAAAAGAAAGCCGATAATCTCGACCGTAAGAATATGCTGCAATACATTTCGCCCCAGGATTTAAAGTCATTTGGTTTAATTCCTGAAATCATAGGCCGTATTCCGGTTCTCACTTATCTGGAGCCACTCGACCGGAAAGCTTTGCGCAGTATTCTGACTGAACCCCGGAATTCGCTGATTAAGCAGTACATCAAGTTGTTCGAACTGGACGACGTAGTGCTGAGCTTTGATGAAGAAGCCCTTGAGTTTGTCGTTGATAAAGCCGTCGAGTTCAAACTCGGAGCACGCGGCCTTCGTGCTATTTGCGAAAATATCATGAATGATGCTATGTTTGACACGCCTTCGGCCAATGTCAGCGAGATGAAAATAAGTCTCGAATATGCCCGGGAAAAGATTGACGGCGTCAATGCTGTCCGCTTAAAAGCAAGTTGATATCAAATCAAAATTATACCGAAAATGCAGTCAGTGATGAGTGCATTTTTTTTTTTACACAGAGGTATACCTTAACCTGAAAATAATTGTATGGATGAATTAGTTTTTTCTAAAGGTGATTTTGTGCGCATTGACGGAATAAATGCAGTTGTCGTCGGGACTGAGGAAGATGAAAATATCCCGCACGATCACATCGCGGTGTTTTTCGGATCTGAAATTGCCCGTCGGGAATCGGAAGGAGGCGAAGGAAACGGACGGCCGCAGGTTTGGATTATCCCCATTGATTTGTGCGAGGATGGCCTGGAACCTGAATACCTTGAAGAAGATTGATTGGGCAAGTTAGTCAATCAGTTTCCCGGCAGGTAATTCTTTGGTGCTTTTAGCGCCAAGTTTCCGGATATTTTCGGCCCGCCTGACCAGGTTGCCGGTGCCCGAATACAGCTTGTTTGCAGCCTGCTCATAAGTTTTTCGGGTGTTCTCAATGCTTTTCCCGATCGACTCCATATCTTCAATAAAAGCCACGAATTTGTCGTAGAGTGCCCCGCCCTGGCGGGCAATTTCAATCGCGTTGCGGGTCTGATTTTCCTGCTGCCAGATAGATGCTATTGTGCGGAGCGTGGCCAGTAAAGTGGATGGGCTCACCAGCACCACTTTGTTATCCCAGGCATAAGAGAATAAATCCTGGTCCTCCTGGACTGCAACACCGAACGACGATTCTATGGGAATAAAAAGGAGGACAAAGTCGGGGCTGTTGAAGTTTGGCGAGTGCTGGTAGTGTTTTTCGCTCAGCAGCCTGATGTGGTTTCTTACGCTCTGTAAATGTTCTTTCACGAAGGCATTCCGGCTTTTTTCACTGTCTGAGTTGACCAGCTTTTCGTAGGCAACCAGCGAAACTTTCGAGTCGATGATGAGGTGTTTTTTGTCCGGTAAATGGATCACGATATCGGGCTGAAACCTTTGCCCGTTTTCGGAAAGAACACTTTCCTGTTTGCGGTATTCACGTCCTTCGGTTAATCCAGATCGTTCCAGTATCCGTTCCAGAATCACTTCCCCCCAGTTGCCTTGTTTTTTTACATCGCCTTTCAGGGCTTTGGTCAGGTTGTTGGCTTCGTCGCTGATTTTCAGGTTCAAATCGTGCAGCTTTTTGAGTTCAGCTTTCAGGTCAGTCTGGTCTTTCAGCCCTTTTTCATAAGTATCTTCTACCTTTTTTTCGAAGATTTGTATTCTCTCTTTCAGCGGATGGAGCAGTTCGGTTATGTTTCTTTGGTTACTTGCTGAAAACTCCAGCGTGTTTTGTTTCAGTATTTTGGCTGCAATGGTTTCAAAGTCGGAGGTGAATTTTTGCTGAAGGCTTTCCATGTCCTTTTTCTGTGCTTCAAGTTTTTCCTGAAGGTTGCTGAAATCAGCTTCTGCACGCGCCAGTTGCTGGCTCTGAATGCCGTTTTCCGTACGGAGCTGTTGAAGCAGCAGGAGCGATTCTTCTTTTTCCTTCAGTAGTGACTGTGTGCGGTCTTCGAACAAATCCCTTGCTTTTTCCAGCTCGAATTTTTGCTGGGCGAAGTTTT
>JAEUSS010000644.1 GCA_016788685.1 Prolixibacteraceae bacterium
CGCCTTTATGTTTCAGGATGGATACGACTTTACCGGCTTTGTCTGCTTCAATGTTGTTTTCCATTTTCATGGCTTCCAGCATCAACAGTTTTTGCCCCATTTTCACCTCGTCTCCTTCTCTGACATACATTTCCAGAATAACACCCGGAAGTGGTGATTTGATACTTCCTGCACCTTTGGGAGCCGACGGGCTGCTTGTTTTAGCAACCGAAGGATGGCTGTCGGTTGAAGGAATAGCCTGAGGACGAACCAGTTTTGGCGTTTTTGTAGTCTTAATTTCTTTATCCAGCTCAACTTTGTATTGCGTGCCGTTTACTTCTATTTCTGCAACGTTATCTTCAATATTGAGAATTTCAGTCTCGTATTGATTGCCGTTTATGGTGAATTTAAATTTTTTCATTTCGCTTAATTGTTACGCGGTGATTTTCTTAAAGTGTAAATTTTTGAACTCCAGGGCGAATAGTTTCTCGACACCTTCTGAATTGTTAAGACTGTGTTCTCATAATCATGCATTTCGCTCTGATACATGTATAGAGTCATAGCAATCGCAGCATTCAGTTCTCCTGAAATCTCTTCCTGCTCTTTTTTCGGAGCCGTTGAAGTACCTGATGTTTTGCTTTCAACGCCAGTCGGCTTTGGTGCTTTCTTTGAGAAAAACTTGCCAGTGCTCCTGAAAATGAAATACAGGATAGCCAGGGCCATGAAAACAACACCCATAGCGATTACGGCCATCCCCAATCCCGACGGATCCATGGTCACAAATTTTTCGCCGGCAGATGCCTTGCGGCTGTGATCGTTATTGGCCCCCGGAGTTGAGAATTTCAGTTTATCCCACGTAGTACTGTTGTCATCGATCCGACCATAAGAAACATTGGGAACCTGATCCTGTGGAATATCCAGTTTATCGATCAGAGTTCTTCCGTTCGCATCAAAAAGAGCAATGGTTTTTGCATTTTTCAATTCGAAGTTCAGGTGGAAGATGCCTCGCGTTGGTCTGTTATCGGCCCAAAAAACGATATAACCTCTTGGCGAAACAGAAGTTGCAGGATCACCTACCGGAATCCAGTATTTTGTCGGATTGCTGAGGTCATCGGTCAGGTAACAACCCGCGATATCTACATTCGAGTACGAGCTGTTTATGATTTCGATCCACGAACTGTGTTTTCCGAAATCATCCACATAGTTCGAGTCGTTAAAAACCAGAATTTCATTAAACCTGAAGTCGGTAGCATTTTGAGCTGATACTGTTTGGCTACCGGTTATGACCGCAAGCAGAATGAGTATTCCGGAGAATAAATATTTAATTCTTTTTTGCATAGTCATTGATTATAATGGAATGTTGGTGTGTTTTTTAGCTGGCATGACATCTTTCTTTGTTGCCAGAGCCTGAAGAGCACGGATAATCCGGAACCGGGTGTTGCGTGGTTCAATTACATCGTCGATGTAACCGTATTGTGCAGCATTGTATGGGTTCGCAAATTTTTCTTTGTATTCCTCTTCTGCCTGGGCAATGTAGGCAGCGCGTTCTTCTTCATTCTCAATAGCTGCAATTTTTTTGCTCCGGAGCACTTCGATGGCTCCTTTGGGACCCATCACAGCAATTTCGCCGGTTGGCCATGAGTAGTTGATGTCGCCGCGCAGGTGTTTCGAGCTCATTACGCAATAAGCACCGCCGTATGATTTGCGCAGGATGATGGTAACCTTCGGTACAGTAGCTTCGCCATAAGCAAACAACAGTTTGGCTCCGTGAGTAATGATGCCACCGTATTCCTGAGCTGTTCCGGGGAGGAATCCGGGAACGTCAACCAATGTTACCAGCGGGATGTTGAAGGCATCACAGAAACGAACAAAGCGGGCTGCTTTACGCGAGGCGTTGATGTCGAGTACTCCGGCCAGATAATTTGGCTGGTTGGCCACAATACCAACAGATGTACCATTGAAACGGGCAAACCCTACAACGATATTCTGGGCATAATTGCGGTGTACTTCAAGGAATTCGCTGTAGTCAACAATTGAATGGATAACGTCTTTTACGTCGTATGGTTTGTTCGGATTATCCGGAATTACAGAGTTTAATGAGTCTTCCAGGCGGTCGATAGGATCATCGCAAGCTGCCAGCGGAGCATCTTCCAGATTGTTTTGCGGCATGTAGCTCAGCATTTTACGGATCAGGAGGATACCTTCTTCTTCGTTATCGGCGATGAAATGCGAAACACCTGATTTGGAGCCGTGAACAGAAGCACCGCCAAGTTGCTCATCGGTAACAACTTCGCCCGTAACAGTTTTTACCACTTTCGGGCCGGTTACGAACATGTAGCTTGAGTTTTTGCTCATAATGATGAAGTCGGTCAGTGCTGGTGAGTATACAGCACCTCCGGCGCATGGTCCAAAAATGGCTGAAATTTGCGGTACAACTCCTGAAGCCATGATGTTACGCTCGAAAATCTCGGCGTAACCGGCCAGTGCAGTTACCCCTTCCTGTATACGGGCACCACCGGAGTCGTTAATTCCGATAACCGGAGCGCCTACTTTCATGGCCATATCCATCACTTTGCATATTTTTAATGCGTAAGTTTCAGATAACGAACCTCCGAAGACGGTGAAATCCTGTGCGTAAATATACACGACCCTTCCGTCAATAGTTCCCTGGCCGGTTACCACACCGTCGCCCATAAATTTGGTTTTTTCCATACCAAAATTATCGCAACGGTGAGTTACGAACATGTCGTACTCTTCAAAACTACCTTCGTCCAACAGCATGGCGATACGCTCACGGGCAGTCATTTTGCCTTTTGCATGCTGGGCTTCAATTCTTTTTTCTCCACCTCCGAGTTTTGCTTCTACACGCAGGTCGATAAGTTTTTTTATTTTATCTTGATTATTCATGGGATATGTTAATAGGTTTTTATTTGTCAGAACATAATTCAGTTAATACGCCCAGTGTTGATTTGGGGTGAAGGAAGCCGATGTTCAGTCCTTCTGCACCTTTTCTGCTTGATTTGTCGATCAGTTGTACGCCTTTTTCAGCCACATCATTCAGGGCTTCGTTTACATTGTCAACGGCGAATGCAAGGTGATGGACTCCGGGGCCTTTCTTTTCGATGAACT
>JAEUSS010000050.1 GCA_016788685.1 Prolixibacteraceae bacterium
TTATCGACCGGAATAGCAACGATAACCATATCAGACTTTGGAACAGCACCTTCCAGGCTGTCAATGCGGTCGATTATTCCCAGCCTGAGCGCTTCTCCGGCATTTTCCGCGCGGGAATCGACTCCTGTAATTTCAGTAGCAAATCCGGCTTTCCGGAGATCAATTGCCATTGAACCGCCAATCAATCCTAAACCAATTACTGTAAGCTTCATAATATTTTGTTTTCGATCTTAACTTTTTGAAAATAAAAAAAGGGCCCCGTTCAACACGGGACCCTTTTTTCAAATATCTTTTTTCGTAACAACAAGACATTACCAGCCGATCCCGATATGAGAACAGAAGTAATAAAACCAATAAAAAAAACTGTTGTTACTGATGAGTTTCATTTTGCTATCAATTTGGCAACAAATATAGAGTATTTATTTCAAAAACAACTTCCGGGTGACTAAAAGTATTCAATCTGTTCAGATTAAGACATTAAAGTATTAATCTACTGAAATTTAACTTTTGAAGTTTAACAAATAATTAAAGTTCAGAACCTGAACAAACATCTATTGTATCAGTATTTTCCGCGTAACGGCCTGTCCTTTTACTGGTTCAACCGCAAACAGATACAGCCCCGGATTAAACCCGGACACGTCAATTTCAACCTGAAACCGGCCCGATCCAACAGCCAGCTCCCGGTTATAAACCTGTCTGCCCGATGAATCCCAGGCTTTCAGGAAGACTCCGGAAATAGCTTTCTGACCTTGAAACTGTATGTTCAACCGGTCGGTAGCGGGATTGGGAAAGAAGCTAAACTCTCCGGAAGAAACCAGGGCCGGATTCGCAGCCGTTCCAACATCCTGAATGGCCAGATTATCGATGACCCATCCCCAACCATGCGAATAAGGATCAGAAAATAAGCGAAACCGGATAAAAACAACATCGCCCGCCACAAAATTACCGTTGCCAAGCAGGCTGATTTCCCGCCTGACCAGCAAATCTTTAGTCGGAACAGCAGTACTGTTATTTCCGGAAATGGCACTGTTGTACAGGTTTTCCCACGAGAGCTGCGCCCTGCTGTCGTATCCGTCAGTCAAGGGTTTCCAATTGGATATTCCGTCTTTTGATCCTTCAACGATCACATAATCCCAGAAATTATAGTCACCAAACTTGGCTCCGGCGTCACCCGGCTCAACAAGAACAACCTCATCAAAACTCATTTTTCCGCCGGCTTTCAGGATAACCGGGTATCTCAGCATGGATATAAAGTTGAAATTCACGTTATCAGTTTCCGGGCTTGGGTAAGGGTGAGCCGAATTTAATGCTGCGTTGGCAAATCCCGAAACAGTCTCCACCTTAAAATCAACACCAATAAAATCAGTCGTTGCGGAATTAAAATCAGTCACATAACGTTCGATCGGCGCCCCGAATCCTTCAATTTTAAACGTAAAATAACCCGAAAGAGGCAAACGCCCGATGTTGTTTTGCAACGATGCATCGGTAGCAACAATGCGGTAACTTACTACATCGCCATTCTTAACCGATCCTTCCGGAAAAACGAGATTACCCGAGTACAAATCGTTACCCTGATTTTGCAGTGAAAAACTTTTTATCAGCCCGCCGTTCACAAAATATTCAGCTCTAACCGATGCGATGCCCAGATTATCAGTCGCTTCCACATCAATCCTCGCAGTTGGATTGGTAACCAACAGATATTTAATCGGCTCATGCTTCACAACCGGAGCCACGTTATCCGGTCCAATCCTGAAACTCAGGTACCTCGCCGGAGCACCGGACGGATAAACAAACCGTCGGTTTTTAACATCCGCTGCCGAAAAAAAATATTGAACCTCGCCTGTCTGGCTTACCGCCAGTTTTGCGTTGAATATGGCATCAACAGGCGTTGCTTTCATCAAAACCGAATCTTTTTTCACGAACTTATTGGTAGAGTATACCAGGTAAAGCCGGGTCGAATCCAAATCATAATCACTTTCAATGCGCGCATCAAAACTAATCGGACCGGAAACAAACTCTATATCTTTGAGGGGCTGATGCCTGATTGAAATGGTCTTCCACCCCATTTCGTACATGATGGCAAGCGTATTGGGCCCCGGATCGAAAATGGCTTCACCCGAACCAGTAAAAGGAGTCATCAGCGAATTCGCATCTCCTGCCGGATAAGAAGCATCATCAAGGTGATAAATGCTCGAGCCGTCGTTCCATACCGAGGGTGCATATAATCTGGGTAATTTACTTCCTGCCAGCCGGGTATTAAAATCGAGCCACCCCGAAGTCAGGTTCTGGTATAAAAGGATTGACGGGTTGGCAAAAAGTTCGGGATTTACCAAGCGTTCGCCATTCTTATTTTTTACAAACTGGTCAAAAGCAGCCGAAGAGCCATCGGAACCATAGCCTCCCCTGCCCCCTTCGGCGTAAAAAAATCCGGAGAAACCTAATCCGTGAGTCAGCTCGTGCAGCACAACCGAAACAAAATCGTACTGATTGGAAGGTGTATTTCCATCGGTACCAAAATACCAGTTGAAATCTTTATTGAACGAAGCAACAAGCTCATAGTCTGTAACTAAATTAATTTCTTCGCCCAGCATTTTTTCGGCCAGAGCAACCGGGTAATAGCAATTCCAGATCTGTGTTGAATTGAAATTTTTATAAAATTCTGCCGGACCACAACTTCCCAGCACTTCTTTATCCAGACTTTTCCAGACCGCTTTTACCCGAATCGGAACAGGTGAATAAATCAGATTTTCCCAGATGTCAACTGCATACTGAAAAGCCTTTTGTGCTTCGACAGAAAAACCGACATAAGTAACTTCAATAGTAGCCTTTTTAAGCGAACCCGATTTTAACAATTCCTGGTTTAACGCCGGCGAGCCGATAAAGGAGCGATGCACTTCGCGGGAAGCATAACAAGCGGGAGGCGGCAATTTAATTCCTCTCTTCTTCCACTGATCCTGCCCAAAACTCGTTGCTACCGATATCAGGAATAAAACAATAACCAGCTTTTCCCTCATTTTTCAAATTGTTTATACACCAACCAATTAACAAAGCTGTCCGAAACAAACTCACGAAATCAAGCTCTTATCATCAGATTAAATATCGGCAAAAAGCAATGATTTCAAGGTTTTCAGAATTCAAAAGTAGAAGAAATAATCACAATTTTTACTCTATATTTGTCTGAACTACGATGTCATAAACAATTTAACTATGAAGATTCCTTATTTGGCCCTGATCTTATTTATTGCCTCATTTTCAGCAGTTGCCGATAAACCCGAAAAAATTTTTAACGAAATTTACCGACCCCAGTTTCATTTTACTCCTGAAAAAAACTGGCATAACGACCCCAACGGACTTGTTTATTATGACGGCGAATATCACCTTTTCTATCAACATAATCCTTTCGGAAACGAATGGGGCTACATGCATTGGGGGCATGCAATCAGCACCGATCTGGTACACTGGGAACATATGCCCATAGCCTTGTTTCCTGATAATGAGTCAAAAGATAAAGAAATTTGTACCGCCTATTCAGGAAGCGGGCTGGTTGATCATAACAATGTAACCGGATTACAGTCCGGGGAGGAAAAAACCATTTTGCTGTTTTACACCAGCCAAAAATGCGGGCAGCGACTGGCATACAGCAACGACAAAGGCCGGACCTGGAAAAAGTATGATAAAAATCCACTCATTGCATTCGATGAAACCGACGATGCCCGCGACCCAAAAGTTATCTGGCACGAACCCAGTAAACAATACGTGATGGTTCTGTACCGCAAACCAAATAATGACGACAAACAAAAAGGCATTTCATTCTATACGTCAAAAAACCTGACCGACTGGGAATTTAAGACGCACCTCGCAGGATTTTATGAATGTCCTGATCTGGTTGAACTTCCGGTCAACCGGAGAGCTGATGACAAAAAATGGGTGCTTTTTGACGGAGACGGAAGTTACATCATCGGATCGTTTGACGGAGAACAGTTTGCCGCCGAAACACCGAAAATGCGCGGCGATTTCGGAAATAACTTCTATGCCACCCAAACCTGGAGCAACATTCCTGAAAGTGATGGGCGAACTATTCAGATTGCCTGGATGAAAGGCGGAGAATTTCCGGGAATGCCCTTTAACGGGCAAATGACCTTCCCTTGCGAACTTTCGTTAAAAAAATACATCGAAGGTATCCGCCTGGTACGTAAGCCAATCAAAGAAATCAGCCTTCTTCACCAAAAAGGCGAAGTGTGGGAGAATAAAAATCTGATTCCCGGCATCAACAAGAACCTCGCCCGCGGGGTAAAAGGTGATTGTCTGCACATCATTGGAAATTTCCAGTTAAAAACAGCTGATAGCTTTGGCTTCGTCGTTCGCCTGGATAAAAAGAACAACGGCACTGAAATAATGTACAATACCAAAACCAATACCTTGAGCTGTTTGGGTAAATCAGCTGTAGTCGAACCTGTTGACGGTGTTCTGAAACTTGAAATTCTGCTCGACCGAAGTTCGATTGAGGTTTTTGCCAACGACGGGAAGGTAGCTCTAAGTTCCTGCTTTGTACCGGCAGACAGCGCTTATGGCCTGTACCTCTTCAATACCGGAGGCGAATTATTTGTTGAAAAAATGGAAATCTACCCGATGAAGTCAATCTGGCAAAAAGAAAAATAGAAATACGGAGCAAGTAAAATCATAAAAAGAGCCACAGATATACCAGTTATCTGTGGTTTTTTTTTGAATTTCAGAAATGTAAAAAAAGAACGTTTCAAACATGATTTTCCTTCTGTATTTTAACTGCTGAACCATTTAATTTTGCAACGATAAATCATATTTAACAGATGAAAGCAATTGTAAAAATCAAGCCGGAAAAAGGAATCTGGATGACGGATGTCCCTATGCCAGTTGTCGGCCCCAACGATGTTTTGTTAAAAATCAAAAAATCTGCCATTTGCGGAACTGATTTGCATATTTACAAGTGGGACGAATGGGCTCAAAACACCATCAAAACGCCTCTGGTCATCGGGCACGAGTACATGGGGATTGTCGTCGAAAAGGGATCTGAAGTTTCACGGGTTCACATCGGCGAACGAGTAACTGTTGAAGGCCACATTTCTTGCGGATTCTGCCGCAACTGCCGCAGAGGGCGCCAGCACATCTGCGATCATACCGTTGGTATCGGAGTCAACCGCGACGGCGGATTCGCTGAGTATGTTTCGGTTCCAGCGTCAAACGTGCTGAAAGTTGATGACCGCATCTCTGACGAACTGATGTCGGTAATGGACCCACTGGGCAATGCAACCCATACAGCCCTGTCTTTTCCGCTCCTTGGAGAAGATGTACTGATTACCGGAATCGGCGGACCCATCGGAGCAATGGCTACAGCCGTTTGTAAGTTCGCCGGGGCCCGTTATATCGTTGGCACCGATTTGAGCGAATATCGCCGGAATTTGGCTCTCAAAATGGGAGCCACTAAAGTTATCGACCCAAGCAAAGAAAGTGTCAAAGAAGCCATGAAATCGCTCGGAATGGTTGGAGGCTTCGATATCGGTTTGGAATGCAGCGGATCCGGAGCAGCTTTTAACGACATGGTTGAAAATATGTACAACGGAGGAAAAATTTCGCTGTTAGGCTTACTCCCTTCATCAACGCAAATAAACTGGAGTAAACTTATTTTTAAAGGGCTGACTCTGAAAGGAATATATGGAAGAGAGATGTATGAAACCTGGTATCAGATGGAAATGATGCTTTCTCACGGATTAAATATATCGCCGGTAATTACACACCGCTTTCCGGCTGACAACTATCTGGAAGCCTTCAAAATAATGGAAGAAGGAAATTGCGGAAAAATTATTCTGGATTGGGAATAAAACTCAATGACTAGTCCTAAATAAGCGATACAGATTTATAGGACTAAATTAATAGATTCACAGACCGTTTCAAAGCTAGCTTTGAAACGGTCTGTTTTTTTATAGCTTTTAATTTTAATGATCTGTTGTTTATGCATTTGCTCCGG
>JAEUSS010000063.1 GCA_016788685.1 Prolixibacteraceae bacterium
TTATCGAAGATGTCAGGAGATAAAAAGACAGAAGCGAGACCGGAGTTTTCAACTTCAGGCACTCCGAACTTTAGGCACTTCGAACTTTTAAATAGTAAATTGTAAATCAGTAAATCGTAAATAAAAAATATGAATTATCAGGTAAACGAAAAAGGTTATTACGGCGAATTTGGCGGGGCATTTATTCCCGAAATGATGGTGCCGAATATCGAAGAACTTCGAAGAACTTATCTCGAAATCATCCAATCGTACGATTTCAGGCAGGAATTTATCGGACTGCTGAAAAATTACGTGGGGCGCCCGTCTCCGTTGTATCTGGCCAGACGGCTTTCTGAAAAATACCAGAGTAATATTTTCCTGAAGCGCGAGGATTTGAATCATACGGGTTCACACAAAATAAACAATACCATCGGGCAGATTCTGGTTGCCAAAAAACTGGGTAAAACCAGGATTATTGCCGAGACCGGCGCCGGTCAGCACGGACTGGCAACAGCAACTGTTTGTGCGCTGATGGGCCTGAAATGTATTGTCTATATGGGCGCGGTTGATGTGGAACGCCAGGCGCCGAATGTGAAGAAGATGCGCATGTTAGGCGCTGAGGTTATTCCGGCTTTAAGCGGAAATCAAACCCTGAAAGATGCTACCAATGAGGCGATGCGCGACTGGATAAACAACCCGGTTGACACGCATTACATCATTGGATCGGTGGTTGGTCCGCATCCGTATCCCGATATGGTGGCCCGCTTTCAGGCGGTCATTTCAGAAGAAATACGCTGGCAGCTGGACGAACAGACCGGGCGCGAAAATCCGACCCGCGTGATTGCCTGTGTAGGTGGTGGAAGCAATGCTGCCGGAGCATTCTATCATTTTCTGGATCAGGAAAATGTGGAGTTGATTGGCGTCGAGGCTGCCGGGAAAGGTGTTGACACGAATGAAACTGCTGCAACCATCACACTGGGAACACCCGGCGTTCTGCACAGTTCGCGCTCGATTCTGATGCAGACTGAGGACGGCCAGATTACCGAACCGTACTCAATCTCGGCCGGATTGGATTACCCCGGAATTGGACCGATACATGCCAATTTGGCCAAAACAGGCCGGGCCAAATACCTTTGGGCAACCGATACCGAAGTGCTGGATGCCGCACTCGAATTGACCCAGCTTGAGGGAATCATTCCGGCACTCGAATCGGCTCATGCGTTGGCTGTTTTACCCAAACTGAAGCTCACTCCGGAAGAGGTCACTGTCGTTAATCTTTCCGGAAGGGGAGACAAAGACATGGAAACGTATTTGAAACATTTTGGATATTAAAATCGGTTTTTAGTCATCGGGCGACTTAAAGTCACCCGATGGTTATTGATAAAACATCAAAATCATGAACAACAGAATAAATAAGCTATTTCAGGAGAAAAAAGAACGAATACTTTCGGTGTATTTTACAGCCGGATTTCCGAATCTGGAAGATACCGTTCCTACAATTCAGGCCTTGCAGAAAAATGGTGTTGAGCTGATCGAAATCGGGATGCCGTTTTCTGATCCGGTGGCAGACGGACCGGTGATTCAGCACAGCAGCCTGGTTTCCCTGCAAAACGGGATGAGCATCCGAAAACTATTTGATCAGTTAAAAGATATTCGTCAATCGGTTGATATTCCGCTCATTCTGATGGGGTACATCAATCCTGTACTTCAGTACGGAGTGGAGGCTTTCTGCCGGAAATGCCGGGAGATCGGAATTGACGGGCTGATCATCCCCGACCTTCCGTTGGATGTGTACGAAGAAGAGTTTAAGCCCATTTTCGAGGCCAATAACCTGCATAATATATTCCTGATAACGCCGCAGACCTCGGAAGTACGGTTACGGATGATTGACAGCGTTTCGTCAGGGTTTATATACATGGTTTCGAGTAATTCGACAACTGGCGCCAAAACCAGCGTATCTGAATTTCAGAAACAATACTTTGAACGGGTAAATTCGATGAAACTTCAGAATCCCCGAATGATCGGATTTGGGATTTCGAATGCCGAAACTTTCGAAAATGCCTGCCAATATGCCGCGGGGGCCATCATCGGCAGCGCCTTTGTCAAGGCGATGGAAGGGGCCGGAACCTTGGAACAAAAAGTTTCTGATTTTATTCATTCAATTGTAACGGAAGCGTAATAAATAAGCTGTTTTTTTGCTGCGAATAATTATGTCATTAAAGATGTTCTGAAACACGTTAATCGCTTTTGATGATATCCGGTTGTACCTCAGATGCTTATTTTCCGGAAGGTTGTTAAACTCTGTTAAACCTGTTTTGGGGCATATTAAAGCCGGTAAATATTCGTTATTTTTATCGAACAGTCATAGAAACACAAAAAAACAGTAACAATGTTAGAGTACGCTAAAGTTATTTTACCGAAAGTTAGTTTTAGCCGCGAGTTATTCCGGAAAGAATTGGCCAAGTGTATTAACTGGGTGGGAGAATCGGAACTGGACCATTTGGAAGAATGGTGTTTCGAGAATTTTAATCACATGTATCCGGATATCCTGACCAGAGCTTTCTCAATGAAAGCAGCATAATCACTCCGGTAAATCATCGTTAGGCTAAAAGCCAGTCATTTTTCCCGATTCAGGGAATCAGTTTAAACCCATAAGGCCTCTGTAACAGGAGGCCTTTATTATTGGGTTCAATTCATATTTGTCGGATGTTGCAATGCCCGGCAGAGGATATCTAAGACTTGTTGTGTTCTCTTTTGAGCAGATTTCCCAAGTCTTTGCCGAGCTTTTGTACTCGTTCCAGTCCCTGGTTAAATGGTTCGGGGTTGATATCTCCGTATTCGCTGAACTTGCTGTCAATGTGGTGGACTCTTGGATAAATAATAATTTTACTGTTGTCCGGGAAGTTTTTCTCAAGTTTTTCCTGAATGTTCTCCATGCAGTTGTCGTACGAAGCTGATGTTCTGCGCGCTGCAATATAAATGAGCATGTCATCGGGAGAAACATATTTTTGCAGGAGAGGCAGATTGGGCAGGTTAAATTCGTCGGAAAACGAGAATGCGCCGTTTATTTTAAGATGATCAGAATGCTGATTGATGACTTCCCGTGATTTGGGGTTGCAGTAGCAGAATATGTTTGAACTCAGTTCCTTGGCCAGAATATTCATCTTCGACAGCCATATCTCAAATCCCGGTTCCAGCTCGCACAACGGAGGGCAAACGATGATCAGTTTCTGGTGCATAACCAGGGGTTTTTCAAATTGACAAATGTAAACGGCCTTACTTGTCCTGGAAATAATCGAATCTGTTTTTGTTTCGATGAAACGTTCAATCAGACCTGTTTTTCTGGGCCAGCCAATCATGATGGTGTCCGTCATTTCTTCGCGCGAAGCCCTGATGATTCCCCCGGCAATGTTGTGGTCAATGGTGGCTGTAATCTTGACTTTGGTGTCATTGGCCAGTGCCATCTTCTCCAGCGATTTGAGGTTGCTTTTTGCCCTGATCAGGTTTTTTTCAGCTTCTTCATCGTTAGGAACAACCGATAATATGGTTATCGGGTTTACCGACTTTTTATTTTTGATAAAAACAGCAAATTCCAGCAATGTTTCCATGTTATTCAGATTGGCAATCGGAATCATGATATGCTCGGTATCGCGTACGGGGTATTCGATGTTTGGCTCTTCTTTTTCTGTTGTCAGAATTTTTCGTGAAGCATTTTCGGTAACCAGTGTTGCCACCAGGCAAGTGACCAGGATCAGCAGAATCGTGCCATTCAGTGCATTTTCATCGATAATGCCGGTTTGAAATCCGACCAGGATTACAGCCAGCGTCGCTGCGGCGTGCGAGCTGCTTAACCCGAAGATCAACCTGCGCTGATCTCCTGAATACCTGAACAATTTGCTGGTTAAAGTGGCCGCCAGCCATTTCCCGATCAATGCCACTACAGACAAGGTTATTGCAATAATTACCGCCGTAGGTCCGTTCATCAGTACTTTTACGTCCACCAGCATCCCTACGCTGATCAGAAAAAACGGGATAAAAATCGAATTCCCGATGAATTCGATCCGGTTCATCAGGGTTGAAGAGTAAGGGATTAACTTGTTTAATGCCAGTCCGGCAACGAACGCCCCGATGATAGATTCAACGCCGGCCAGTTCGGCCAGAAATGCCGCAAAAAAGACAACCGACAATACAAAAATATAGTGAGAAGTCTTTTCGCTTTCCAGTTTCTGAAAAAACCAGGCGGTAACTCTGGGGATTATCCAGAACATGATGCCTGAGAATATGGCTAACGAACTGATTAGCTGTATCCAAAAAGACAGGCTTAAGCCTCCGTCGTTCGAGCTTAATATGATTGCTAAAAGGATCAACACTGCGGTATCTGTCAGTATCGTTCCTCCAACTGTTATCGCTACGGCCTGATTTTTCGAAATCCCGAATTTGCTCACAATGGGGTATGAAACCATGGTGTGCGTGGAGAACATGCTGGAAATAAGCAGGCTGGCTGTAAAATCATATTTGAGCAGATAAAAGCAGACCGGAAAACCGATGATCAGCGGAATAGCAAACGTCAAAAATCCAAAAACGAGGCTCTTGTTTTTGTTTCGTTGAAATTCCTTCAAATCGAGCTCCAGACCCGCGATAAACATGATGTACAATAGGCCGATGGTTGAAAAAAGCTTGACTGCTGAGTTTTGTTCAAGCAGGTTAATACCGTGCGGCCCGATAATCACTCCGGAAATGATCAAACCAATAATTCCCGGAATTTTTAATTTCCGTAACAGTAT
>JAEUSS010000090.1 GCA_016788685.1 Prolixibacteraceae bacterium
TCCACGGCTGGTGTTTGAATTTGACATTGGCTGTTGTTTAGTTAAAAAAGTATTGAAAAAAGAATAAAAAGTTTAATCGTTGTTTGTTCCCGAATGAGTATTATTATTCATGAAAACGCACGCGATTATTTAAACAATCAAATCTTGAAAAAGATGAAAACCAACAACGGACTGACTGGGGCGATAACGGAAAGCGCTGGCTGGACTGCTTTCCTGACGTTTTTATTCTTCCTGCTGAAATGGAACGACAATCCGGCGCCCGATATGCTGCTTGCTTTGCCCTTCTTTGTTATTCTGTATTTTTTGTTTTTCTCGATAGGAAAAGAACAGGTTGTCGGCAGAATGAAGGCCTGGATCAATTCGGACGTTAAAAAGTCGGTCATCTTTCCGGTGGTGCTGCTTGTTTTGTATTTTGGCTATGTGCTGATCAACGGCCAAAATCCGTTCAAGGGGACATTGGCGCTTCTCCCGTACCTCATTTTTTTTCCGGTTCTTGTATTTTCGGCCCAAAGAAAAAATGCAGGTAAGATCGGCTGGCTCGATTTTGCCACTTTTGTTATTTTTCTGCTTCCAACCACTTTGGTCGACTTTAGCCCGAAGGGTAATCTGCCTTTTAACGGTTCCGGATTTGATTCGGTTTTTCGCATCGTCATTATGCTGATTGCAGTTTATGCGTTCGGAACCCTGCGCGGGCTGGAAGAGATCGGGTTTTATCCGTCACTCAGCTGGTCGCATTTCAAGTACTCGATTCTGTCTTGGCTTGCTTTTTATTCCCTCGTCATGGTCATTGGTTATTCGGTCGGTTTCATTCAAATCGTCGGGCACGATTCGGTAAACAGGGAGTTGGTTACTAAAATTGTTCTGGCGCTCGTTGTGACCTTTTTGCACACCGCTATGTTCGAAGAGATTTTCTTCCGGGGAATTTTGCAAAATATGCTGGCCAAACGAATTGGTCAGTCGGGGAACTGGACGGCCTTTTGGTATGGCGGAGTCGCCATCCTGATTCCGCTGGCTTTGCTTGTCGGATATACCTTGAAAGGCGGGATGCAATGGTTTCCGGCCTTGATAACCGCTTTGTTGTTTGCGGCTGCAAGAAGTGTCGAAAAAATGAAAATCAGTCAGGCGGGTGTTTATACTTCGCTGGCAATAACCAGTGTGGTGTTCGGACTGGTTCATTACCATTCCGGATCGATTGTTTATATCGGGTTTGCCTGTATGGCAGGCTGGGCCTACGGATATACTTACATTAAGACCCGGAACGTTTTTTATTGTGCCCTGGTTCATACACTGGTCAACGTTTCGGCTTTGATGTTCGGACTCGAATTAATGAAATAGCGCAGACCTCCTGAGTGCCGGTTGTTGTTCAAGTTTTCTGACGCAATCTTTTCGGCTTCAGGTATTTTCTAATTGAGTTGCTTCAGGATACATTTCAGATAGTTATGGATTAAACTAAATTTGAGATTGCAAAGCAAAAGAAGTTTAATCCATAACTGTCAGATTGAGTCGTAACTAATGCAATAAAGCTTTAGCTTTTACAGGTAATTTCCTGATTGTCATTTGCACAAAAATCAATGGCTATACCAATATTTTTGTAGTCAGATTACTGATGCTGGTTTCCAGTGTCTCGAATGGTTTGCCGTTACCCTGGTTATCATCTTCCACAAACAGGTATTTCATACCGGCAGTTTCTTTGGCTGCCAGAATACGCTTAAAGTCAATCACGCCGGCACCTACCGGGGCAATATCATCTTTAATTACATCGAAATAAGGTTCCTGTTTGGTAAACATGTCTTTCATATGGAAAAGCTGGAAGCGTCCGGGATATTTATTGAACATTTCCACCGGATCCTGACCAGCCTTGCTTACCCAGTAAAAGTCGATTTCCATGGTAATCAACGCCGGATCCATTTCCTTCATAAACAGGTCGTAATACGGTACAATACCATCAAGATTGGCAAATTCGAAGTTGTGGTTGTGGTAACCAAACTGAATTCCAACTTCCTTCATCACCGACCCAACCTGATTCCAGTCGGCAATCATCTTCTTGTACGACTCAACATTGCGGTCTTGTTCCTGCACCCATGGCTGAATACAGTATTTTACGCCCAAAGCAGCATGGTCGTCGGCCATTTTACGTGCGTTTTCCATAGAGATACCGGCAGCCTCCACCTGGGTGTGACTGCTGATAATATCCATACCCAGATCATTCACCATTTTTTTGAATTCGCTCGGGATATAGCCATAAAATTTACCGTCGGCATAATTGGCCAGCTCAATATTTTTAAACCCCATGTCCGACAGCTTTTTCAGGGTTCCGGGCACATCAGCGGCCATGGCATCGCGTATAGTATAAAGCTGAAGACCAACACCAAAGCTTTTGCGGTCAACGGCTGCAGGAGCACATGCCAAAGGGCCCAAAGCCACTAAACCAAGACCCGCTACTGATAATTTTAAGAAGTCTCTTCGATTTTGTCTCATTGTCATAAATAGTTTTTATGTGTGGATTAATATACTTGCTATATTCACAAGAACGGCTGAAAATACAATAAAACAACGGGATTTGAAATATACCGACTGAGATTATTTTCTATTGAGCAGACAGATAGTCTGTTGCTCCAGCAACTAAAAGATAGAGGTTCGCTGGGTGCTAATGAATACGATACCAATATCTTCGCGGAAGCAACAGGATTTGCTTGGAGAAAATTTAACAGAAATAGATTTCTCCGGTCGAAAATTTACGGTGTTGAATAAAGAATTATTTGTGTCTAATTTTCAGTTTCATTTTTCAGGAGGCGAAAGGCAACGTTTAGCTTTAGCGCGGGTATTAATACGTAATCCGAAATTACTGTTGCTAGACGAGGCTACTTCGGCTTTAGATTCAGTAACTGAAGCTCAGATTATGGAATGTCTGGTACATTTAAAGCATCGTGTAACCATCCTGTTTGTTACTCACCGGCCCAATCTGCTGCAATATTTCGATAAAGTAATTGATTTGTCTGCGACGAAAACAGTGTCAGAATAATATGCCGGACAATACTCCGGATAGGGTAAGCTGGGCAAAGAACTCTGTAAAAACAATTGTTTCAGGAAAACAGGAAGAGGACTGTCCTTAAAAGTCGGTCGTTTGGCAAAAGCTTTTTCGGATATGAAGGAACGGACATTAAAACTATTTCCCGTCGAAATTTCGGCCGGGTGGGATAAACACGCCTTTCCGGAAATTACCCGTGAAATTTTAGTCAGAGCTATCTCCAATGGAGGCTGCGGAGAGATGAGCTGATCAGTTCAGAGATTGTCTTAATCTTCATTTTCAACTTGTTTAGGTTTTAGCTGTTTTAACAAAGTGATAGCATTCATAAACTGCTGACTTCTTCTGTCTTAATTAAATCTCATAGTATTTTAACCTGATTGCGGCGGCGGCGGATCTGAGGTATTTCGGGCATCTGCGATTTAAATGTGTGAATATTGTATGATTTACGATCGGGATGCAGTGTTTGACCATCCCGAAGCCGGTAAAAATGTTTTTTGACAGGAGGTTAATAATTAATGTAAATTGACTAAAATAGCAGAAGTTGTTGAAAGTGATTTCCTGTTTCTTTATTTCAGATTTTTCGTTCGATCCGGATGACATTTGCATTGTTGTGATTTGATGGACGGGAGATCGCAGCAACACCCGTTCAGGATAAGGTTGTGAAGAAGGCGGCTGGAGATGAGGAGGAAACCGGAATCACTGAAAAAAGATTAATAATAACAGTCTGAAATTCTGAAATTCAATCGTTACTCCGCCGGGGAGCGGGGTGATTCAGAAACGGATAAACTAAAAGATTTTCTTTTCTAACCTTAATTGATTCTAAATGTATCACCGAATGAAAAAACAAATGAACCTTGTCTTTCGCTTTCTGGTCGTTCCGGTTTTGTTCCTGGCTTTGTGTCAGAATTTAAGCTTTGCACAAAAGAACCTTCCGTCGGTCATGCCCGACCGGATCATTCTGAATGCCACTCCCGATCCGGCTGTCTCGGTGGCCGTTACCTGGCGGACCGATCGTTCGGTAAATTCAGGCACCTGCGAGTTACAGGAAGTTTCGCCAACCAAAATTAATTCAAAAGATTCCAAATCGTTCAGGGCTAAAACCCGGCCGGTTAATTATGTGTATGAAAATGAGCCTGAAATCAGCGCAAATCAGCATTCCGTAATACTCACCGGGCTAACTGCCGGCACCTCGTACCTGTACCGCGTGGGAAACGGCGACAACTGGAGCGAATGGTTTGAGTTTAAGACTCCGGGAACAGATCGCGGCGACTACTCATTCATCTATTTCGGCGATCCGCAGCTGGGCCTGCAGTCGGAGTGGTCGCGTGTGGTCCGGAAGGCTTATCAGTTTGCTCCTGACTGTTCGTTTATGCTTTATGCGGGCGACATTATTAACCGCGCCGGAAAAGACATCGAATGGCACGAGTGGTTTAAGGCTGGTTCACATATTTTCCCGACCGTGGCTCAGATTCTGACTCCCGGAAATCACGATTATAAAAACGGGAAGCTTGCTCCGCACTGGAATGCCCAGTTTACCCAGCCTACCAATGGTCCGGCCGGTTTAGACGGTACCTGTTTTTTTATCGATTACCCTAACCTGCGATTGATTTCGATGGATTCGGCTGCCGGTTCGGAACTCGAAGAAGAAAACGGGTATGAGCTTACTGTTCAGAAGGCATGGCTGGATTCAGTTCTCCGCACAAATACCAAGCGGTGGGTTGTGGTCACCACGCATCTGCCTTTTTATTCGACCAAAGACAGCCGTGACAATGCCTTGCTGCGCAAACATTTTCAACCGATACTCGAAAAGCATAAAGTCGATCTGGTGCTTACCGGTCACGATCATTCATACGGACGCGGCAGGGCATCGGACACGCCCGGCCTCAATCCTTCAGTTGTTTATGTGGTGTCGGTCAGCGGTCCGAAGCTTTATCCCGCCGGAACGAAATCGTGGATGGAACACCGGGGCGGTAACCTTCAGCTTTTTCAGAAGATAACGGTCGGTGAAAATGCGCTCTCTTACCGTTCATACACGGCCAGCGGCAAACTTTTCGATGAATTCAGGATTGAGCGGAGAACAAACGGCGAAAAGAATTTTTTTGAAATGAAACCGGCAAGATCAGAGATAAAATGATCTTGAAGCACTCAGTTTAATACAGAATTGGTTTCATCGTGCAAACCGCAGGGCAAATGAACTCAACTTTAACGAGTTGCAGAGGGGTGGCCTGCTCTTTTGTTTCTTTGCCTGAATGATGTTAATCTGGATGTAAATAAATTTAACTAACCTAAATAGTAAGTTTTACTCATGAAAAAGGAATGGATTAATGTTCTGATTGTCGGGATGACATTGGGAACAGCCTGGGCTATCCGCGGACAGTTTGGACACGAGCAGGGGGCTGCCTGGGCAGGAGGAATAGGCGCTTTGGCCTTGGTAATTGTGTCGCAGCGCAAAGACTGGTATGCAAAAATGCTGACCATTGCGTTTACTGCTGCCGCCAGTTGGGGCGCCAGCGGGATGATCAGTTACGGGCAGGTGGTAGGCTACGGCCGGAGTGATAATTTTCCGAACGCTTTTTACGGATTGCTGATGCTTTTTTTCATCGGATGTTTGTACGGACTTCTCGGCGGTGGTATGGTAGGTTTGTCGCTGCAGTCGTCAAAAGAGAATAAAGTAAAATGGGCGGCACTGTTCACTGAAATGGTTGCCGGAGCAGTTGTTGCTTACGCTTTACTTGTTGATCAGCTTGAGATTTTGATGACTCCTCCGCGTCAGGAGGCCTGGGCGGTTTGTCTGGGCGCCGGTCTGGCCATGTTGTGGCACATGGCACGGAACAATTACCAATCGCCGGTTCGTGTGGCTTTTTACTCGGCCATCGGTGCCGGTTTTGGTTTCGCTTTCGGAAATTTTCTGCAAACAGTGGGAGCAGTGCTGGAAATTAAGTTTAATATGTGGAACGTGATGGAATACAGTATCGGATTTTTCGGAGGCTCGGGGATGGCGTACGGCGTATTCAGTTCGGTGTGGCCCGCGAAGTCTTTGGCTCCGGAACGCTGGGAAAATAGAGTAGCCTTTGGCTTTGTGTTCATACTTGTTCCGCTTATTGTTTTTATCGAATCTATGGGCTACAACACACTTCTGAATCGGATTAAACCCCCGGTTAATCCCGAAACGGTTGCCTGGTTAAGCAATTGGACTGCCTTCGTTGTCATTTTTGTTGTTGCGGCAATTGGATGCTACAAGTTGATAAAGGCCAAAGACGAATTCCGGAGGAAGGATATTTTACTTTTGTTTGCAATCTACCTCGCTGCATATACAATTATCAGTTACATCGTTTCAGGAGCTTTTGCCGGCGTGTTTCTCCTGAACCACCATTTGTACTGGGTTAATTTCATTGTTGTTTTGCTCCTGATGAGAAAACGATTTCCCGCTTTTTTTGACAAACTGGCAGGCGATCTGAACGATCAAAAGAGATGGCTGCTGTACGTTGCCGCGTTAATCACGGTGATCATGATTCTAGCTCTGATCTCAGCCGGAAGCCACGGAGAAATGAGCGGGGCCCACGATCGCTTTCCTCTGGAATGACGGCTGCGGTACTGTAGCTATCGGTTATCAAAAGGTATTACTTTTTTGTAATTGAATATTAACATTTATTTATTCTTAAATCGATTTAGCAAAGAATAGAATGTTAATATTTGATGCAATAAGAATAAAATTCCACAAGCATGGTTATCTTTTATTGCTAATCTTTGTTGTATTGAAGACTCTTAAATCCAGCTTCTGAAGAGAAGGAACTAAAAATGAAATATTTAATACGAACTTAATTTACTGTTTATGAAAAAGAAAGTCTTACAAGTACTCCTTCTGGGGATGTTTGCTTTTCTGTCAAGTCAAGCATTCGCCCAGTTTAAAGTGAGTGGTGTTGTTAAGAGCCCTGACGGGGAGGCGCTTCCCGGGGCCACAGTCGCGGTAAAAGGGACCACCACAGGGGTTCTCAGCGATCTTGACGGAAATTACACCATTACTCTTCCGAATGATCAGTCCGTTCTGGTTTTCTCTTTTGTCGGGATGACAACAAAGGAGGTTCCGGTAAACGGCAAATCGATTGTTAATGTAACCCTCGAATCGACCAGTATTGGAGTTGACGAAGTTGTTGTTACGGCTTTAGGAATTTCAAAAGAGAAGAAATCGCTTGCTTTTTCAGTAGGTGAGGTTAAAGCTGATGATCTGGTAAAAGCAGGAAACAGCAATGTTATGAAATCACTTGACGGTAAGGTAAGCGGGGTTAACCTTACCAGTTTAAGCAGTGATCCGACTTCTTC
Source organism: Prolixibacteraceae bacterium (assembly GCA_016788685.1). GTDB lineage: Bacteria > Bacteroidota > Bacteroidia > Bacteroidales > Prolixibacteraceae > Aquipluma. The sequence continues at coordinate 7,349 of JAEUSS010000090.1, forward strand.
GGTGTTGGTAAACGTTCGCGGAACAACTGCAATGCCGACGATTGGTGACCGTGATGTTGCCAAAAAAGGACAGCCGTTGTATGTTATTGATGGAATTCCTGTTGGTCGACAGACTTTTACTTCGAAAGACGGAGTTGATTTCGGGAATATTTTATCTCAGTTAAGTCCGGAGGATATCGAGAACATCACCATTCTTAAAGGAGGTAGCGCCGGAGCATTATATGGAGCCGAAGGTGGTAATGGTGTAATCATGATTACGACCAAATCCGGGAAAGGTGGTCAGAAAGGAATTGGAGTTAGTGTTTCAAGTTCGCTTACAGTTGATCGTCCGTACAATTTTATTGAATCTCAGGATGAATTTGGACAAGGAGAACGAGCTTTTGAATGGCAATATGACAATGGGGATACCTGGGGACCCAAATTGGACGGAAGCTATTCCGCTATCATGTGGAATGTGAAAACACAGGCTTGGGAAACTAAACCACAAGTATCTTCCGGAGAGAACAGGATGAAAGCCTATCTTCAAAACGGTAGTACCATGAATAATTCAGTCAGTATTAATGGTAACTATGATAAAGGGGCGTTTCGTTTGTCATTCTCAAACATGAGCAACAAGGGGGTAATGCCCAATACCAAAACAGGTCAGAAAGGGATTACATTGAATTCAGAATACAAACTTACTGAAAAGTTAAAGATTTCTGCCAATGCTAATTATATCATGACATACTCGCCCAATAAAGCTAATATAACCGGATCAAACAGTGTGCTCAACGCATTGTTGTTTAATCTTCCGGTCAATTACCAACCATTGAGCGAGATGAAAAATTATTGGTTGACTGGTTATGAAGGTGTTCTTATGAATGGAGCAAGTATGAAACTTCCGGCTACGGGGCAGCCCACAACAGTTCCGAACGGAGATAATCCCTGGTGGACAACCTATGAAAATATTCATCGTTTCAGCCGAAATAATTTCTTTGGAAAAGTGCAGTTAGACTGGCAGATTTCGAAACACTGGGCAGCTATGCTTCGCTCAGGGATGGAAAATGTGGAAGAGAATTATGAATTAAGAAGATCTTGGGGGAAAGCCAATGATTTTGGACAATTTAATCCTTCCTCGACAGTTAACACCGACTTTGCTTCTGACGCGATCCTTACTTACAACAATACTTTTGGGAAGTTATCTCTCACGGCGTTTGGCGGGGTTAATTACAATTATTCAAAGAGTTTTGGTTCCGACATCAATGCCAACGACCTCGCAGTACCCGGTTTATTTACTGTAACCAATGCTAAAGCGGGGACTTTAACCTCCAATTATACCTGGGGAATTGGCAGGTCATACAGTGTTTATGGAACAATGAGCTTGGGGTATGATAACCAGCTCTTTGTTGATGTAACCGGCCGTAACGACTGGAAAGGTATTCTGGACGAAGAAAAAATCAATTATTTCTATCCTTCTGTATCAGCAAGTTGGGTCGCCTCCGAAACTTTTAAGATGCCCGAAGGAATTGACTTGTTAAAATTCCGTTTGGGTTGGGCCGATGTAGGCAACGGTTTGACCAAGTTGAGAAATGTTGATACCTACTCTTTTGATGCAAATGACTGGGGAGCTGCCAAAACTGTGAATATTTCGGCAGTTCTGGTCGATCCGGATATTAAACCAATGCACTCCATAACCAAAGAAGCCGGTTTGGATTTGTGGTTGTTAAATAAACGTGTGCAGTTGGATTTTACCTATTTTATAAAAGATCAGGTTGATCAGATCGATCAGATTCCGACCGTGCAGGGGACAGGTTTTAACGGTATGACAACGAATATTGGAGACGTGCGCGGTAAGGGGTTTGAAGGTGGAATAACCGTTACCCCTGTAAGGACTCAAAACTGGAACTGGGACGTTTCGGGAACAATAACACATTACAAGGCAAGCATCACCCGTTTGTCTGAGAAATTTGCACCCAACGGGTATGTTTTTGCAAATTACGATGGAAAAACTAAAATAAAAATTGCTGAAGGTGAAGAAATCGGCAGCATTTATGAAGAAAATCCAATTATGAAGGTCAAAACTGGTAAATATGCTGGTATGTACTTGCTGGATGAGGATGGAAAATTCCAGAAATCATCTGATGAAAGAGATCGTGGCAAGTTGGGTAATTTCAATCCTGATTACATTCTGGGTATTAATACTTCCTTGAGATACAAAAGGCTAACATTAAACTTGGTAGGAAGTTTACGCGTTGGTGGTGAATACGTGTCTGTAAACCAGCAATATCTTGAATCAAATGGCAGGGCTTTGACAACCTTAGGGGCAGGTCCGGACAATCCGGTGTGGGTCGGTGGCCGTGATGCGGCTCACGGTGGCTTACCCTGGCCAGCTGTCGGATCAAGTGATTTTGAAGTGATCAATGATTGGAATGCTGAAAGATATTCGGAATTCAACGATGCAAGTTACGTAAAAGGGGTATTTATTAATCCGAATTTTACAGGAACTACTCCAACCGATGCTGACTATATTGTCAACGGCGCTGATCCGAAAAATACATTTTATGACTTCCCTTACAATGCTTACGGTGATGCGATCTGGAATTTTACATCAACCAGAACGTATGATGCAACCAACTTTAAATTAAGAGAAGTATCGATTGCTTATGCGCTTCCTAATTCACTGACTAATAAAATAAAAATGAACGACATTGTTATTTCGTTGGTTGGCAGGAATGTACTTCAATGGAATGCTAACGGACGCAATGAAGATCCGGAATCAGCATTCTCCGGAGTTGGAACAAACCAGGGTATTCTGAGGGCTACCTTGCCAAGTATTGGTTCTTATGGGTTCAAGATTTCGGCTAATTTTTAATGTATTATCCTAATTTTAAGACTATTATGAAACAGTTTATTAAAACCATATTCATTTTGCTGCTGCTGGGTGCAGTTGTATCATGTAATGAGGATAGTTTACGCCAATACGATATTCTTCAGCAAAAGAATGCTGTAGAGTCTGTTAACGATCCGTTCTTACTCTCTTCGATTATTAAAAAGACAACAATTTTCTATCAGGATCAGGGATATTCCGCTTCCAAATTGCCGGGAGCAG
>JAEUSS010000166.1 GCA_016788685.1 Prolixibacteraceae bacterium
TGAGCCTCGATGGCTACATTGCGACCAAAGATGACAACATCGACTTTTTATCAATCGTCGAAACGGTTAACGAAGACTATGGATACGCCGACTTTTTACGAGGCATTGATACGGTTATATGGGGGCGCAAAACCTTCGATAAAGTCAGGTCGTTTGGTAATGGCATACCTTACAAAGACAAAAAGGTATATGTAATTTCGCGCAGCAGAACGGGGAAAGAAGAACATGCCGAGTATGCCGGCGATGTTGTCAGCCTGGTAAAATCACTCCAACAGCAGGAAGGAAAGAATATCTATTGCGACGGTGGCGCCGAAATCGTTTACGAACTTCTCAATCACCGCCTGATAGACCGAATAATCGTGAGTGTAATCCCGCATTTGCTTGGCGACGGAATCCGCTTGTTTAAAGATAACAATGTCGAGCAGCAGCTCGTGTTCAAACGAAGCCTGAGTTACCCGTCGGGTTTGGTTCAGTTGTGGTACGATATAAAAAAGCAGCCGTGAGATTTGTTTGTCTGGGATACCTCAATGAAAACCAGTGGGCTCACCTTCCGGAGATTGAGCAGACTGAGATTTTAAGCGAATACTTTGCTTATTATTCCTCTTTGAAAGAAAACGGGCATTTTATTCAGGGCGAAGGCTTTAAAGGTGTCGCTTCCGGTTGTCGTCTGTACCAAAAGGATGGGGTCGTCAGGGTTGAAGAGCTGATTGATTCGGAGGAACAGCCAGGTGGATATTTTATTCTGGAAGCAACTGATTTAGCGGAGGCGAAAACGATCATCAGGAAGCATCCGGGGCTAAAGATCGGAGCTTTTGAAATACGTGAGATTGACGAAGAAATCTCACGGGCAGTTGGTGCTAAATAATGTGTATTATGGCGGTAAAACTTTCACACCGGCTTGAGCAAATTGTTGATGCTTTGCCTTTAAGAAAAGGCATGCGTGTTTTGGAAATTGGTTGCGGTCCGGGTGCAATGGCCCGTGAAATTGCACAACGAATAGGGAATGGCCACATTCTTGCCATCGATCGTTCATCCAAAGCTGTTCTGCAAGCCATTTCCGGTTCGCAGGCCGAAATTGAAGCTGGTTGCCTTTCCTTCCGGCAGGTGGCGGTCGAAGATTTTATATTGAAGGACGGTGAGCTGCCTTTTGACATTGCTGTTGCAGTAAGAGTCGGAGCGTTGGACGGACGACATCCGGAGATTGAAAAACAGGCTTTGCTGAAAATCTCCGGAGCGTTAACGCCGGAAGGACAACTTTTTATTGACGGAGGAGCACCGTTAACAGAAATACCGCTGGATAAATACAGATAGAATTCGTCACAAAAAAATGATTTCACATTGAATCCGGAAAGAATAAAAGCTTCCTGCATAGCATATTACAACCAGATGCATGAGCAATACCTGGAGGATTACCGGGATGAACTGAGTAAAAAGCCGTATGACAAGGACTTCTTACTGCGTTTTATCGAAAATATTCCTTTCAAAGGAAGCGTTCTTGATATCGGATGCGGAGCGGCAGCTCAGCAGGCCCGCTTTTTATTGTCCAGCGGATTGAAGGTGACAAGCATCGATTTATCTGAAAAATGCATCGAAACCGCGAAGAAAAACTTTACGGGAATCGATTTCTTACGAATGGACATGACAGAAATGGATTTTGCAGATGAGTCATTCGATGGAATCATCGCTTTCTATTCAATAATTCATGTCCCCGACGAAAAATTGGGAACCTTGTTTCGCCGCCTGAATAAAATTTTGCGGATCAACGGGAAAATAGCCATTTCGGTTCACGCCGGAAACTTTTACGGATACCACAATGCCGGCGAAATGGCTGTATTTTACCGGACTTACACGCCGGAAGAACTGACCGGGCATTTATCCGGCCATGGATTTAAGATCGTGGAAATCAACCAAAGAAAACCGATTTGTGATTTCGAGTTTCAATCGGAACGCATATACCTGATTGCCGAAAAGATAAAAGGATTGCCGGCGGTGGAACACAAAAAGCATCAGGTCAATTTGTGACAATGCAAATATTTATTTGGATGCCGGAATAAGCGCAGGACTTGTTCCGGAATAACCGGCAATCATCTTTTTTATCCGGAAATAGAACAGCGTGGCGCAAACGCCCAGCCCGACCGGAAATCCGATCCATATGCCTAAAGGGCCCAGGCCTGTTTTAAATGCAGCAAGGTAACTGACCGGAATGGCGATGCCAAAGTAAGAAAACAAGGTAAGCATGCTGGGAACTTTTGCATCAGACATTCCGCGAAGTATTCCGGCAAATATGATTTGTATGCCATCGAAGAGCTGAAAAATAACAAGTACAATCATCAGGTTGGTGGCCAGGCTTGCTACTTCGCGGTTCGAAGTAAACAGGTAGGGCAAGACCGGGCTGAACAGCAAAAAGAAGCAGCTGATGACCAATACCATGACGCTTACGATTTGTGTTGAGGCAACCGAGGCCCGGCGTAACAGCAGGTGGTTCCCTTTTACCAAAAGCTGACTGATACGGATAGTTGTGCTTACTCCAATGCCTTGGTAAAGCATAAAACCAAGGGTTGAGAGGCTGATGACGATCTGGTGTGCTGCCAGTCCGGTTTCTCCGAGCCAGCCCATCATGATTCCCGCAACAATAAACGCCGAAGCTTCGGAAAACAGGTGGATTCCCATGGGTATCCCGAGTTTGTAAATGGTTTTAACCTGTTGCCAGGTTGCCGATATTCTTTGTTTGTATTTCGATTGGAAAATCCGATGCTTCTGTACGATGATAATCATTGCCAGTGCCATAAACACGCGGGCGAGCAAGGTGGAAAATCCCGCACCGTTGAGTCCCATTTCGGGCATTCCCAGTTTCCCGTATATGAAAATGTAGTTGCCTGCGATATTCATGACATTACCCGAGAGTATAATCATCATGGCCGTTCGGGTGTTCGAGAGGCCTTCAAACAATTGTTTGCCGGTCAGGAATACCATTAGTGGCAGCAAAGATGCAGCAATATAAACGAAGTACTGCCGGGAGATCGGTATCAGGTGTTCGGGCTGGTGCATGAGGGGCATGGTGACGTAAAGCAAGAATGCAAAAAGGAGCAATGCGGCGGCCATTAGTGAGTTAGATACCAGTCCGTTTTTCCATAGTGACTTTACTGCTTTTTCATCGTGGTTCGCCCATGCCCGTCCGACAAGGGGAGTCAGCGACATCGCAAATCCCATCCCCAGGATGAGGGGGAGCGAAAAAAGGGTATTTGCAAACGAGGCGGCTGCCAGTTCGGTTATTCCTATTTGCCCGATCATCATGTTGTCGGCCAGACCAACGGTGATTTGTCCGAGTTGCGACACAATAACCGGTAATCCGAGTTTTAAGGTTTCTTTGTAGTGAGGCCGGTGTAAGCGTAAGTATCTCTTCATAACACAAAAACTTGATATTCATCAGCGGAAAATGACCACAGATGAACCCATTTTTAAAATGATTTAAGGGACTGATTCTTTTTGAGCAGTTTCCCGGTAGCCTAAGCGATACCTTCTCCTTTTTACAGTAGTATTTAAACATTGGTCAAAGCCGGAGAGACTTTGGGTTTTAAGGTGGAAAACAATTTAAATACTTACGACATGTAAAAAGTCGCAATTAGCGGATGCAAATGTAGCTCTATAAATTGGATGGCAGCTGCATGTAATGTTATATGTATCTTAAATCGAACAGGTTGCTGCCGGCGTCATTTAAGTTTTATTTAAAGCCTGCTTAAAATGGAGAAGCTGCCTTTTCAGTCAGTTAAGTATTCAGTTGAGAGAAATCAGCAGTTTTTATTTTGGAATAGTCAGAATCAGGACATGCTTTTGTGTGAAACAGCCGGTATGATTAATCCGGTGGATAAATTCTGGGGAGTAGTGGCTGTTTAAAAAAAATAAAAGCTCCGCAATCGGCAGGATTACGGAGCTTTTTGTGTTTATTTTCGTTCACTTTCAACGGTGTATACAAAGCTGTCGCCCCGGTAATAGCCAAAGTTGAATTCGATGGGGCGTTTATTCTCATCATAAACAAATCGTTTTCGAAAAAGGACAGGTTCATCGGCTGCGATTTCAAGTTTCTGGCATAAAAAAGGAGTTGCC
>JAEUSS010000112.1 GCA_016788685.1 Prolixibacteraceae bacterium
TACCGGAGGAAAAGTGGTGATTGATATGCAATCAATCGTCGTCGAAGATATTAAAGATGCCGGAACTAATGCCAAATTGGTTGGTCACCTGAAGTCTGATGATTTCTTTTCAGTAGCGACTCATCCCACTGCTGAGTTGAACGTGACTAAAGTGGTAAGTAATGGTGACAGCCATACATTTACCGGAAACCTGACCATCAAAGGAATCACCAATCCGGCAACCTTTACGGCCACATCTTCCAAAGAAGGAAAAGCTACCGTTTATAAAGGAACACTCACCATTGACCGCAGCAAATACAATGTTCGTTACGGCTCAAACTCATTCTTCGATAACCTGGGCGATAAAGCAATTTATGACGAGTTTACCCTCGATTTCAACCTGGTTGTTGCCGAATAAGCAATTAAAACAAGCAAAAATAAAGTGTCTGAAGTGTTGTGCTTGCCGCAAGAACTTTAGACACTACATACGTTTAAAATAGGTAGATTATGAAACTCAAAGTTCACCGCGCAGGATGCCGGGGGCATGCCAATCACGGGTGGCTCAAAACCTGGCACACCTTTAGTTTTGCCGACTATTACAACCCCGACCGCATGCATTTTGGAGCTCTTCGTGTACTGAATGACGATATTATTCAGGCCGGTATGGGGTTCGGAACCCATCCGCACGACAATATGGAGATCATCACCATTGTTCTGGAGGGCGAACTTGCGCACCGTGACAGCATGGGAAATGGCTCGGTGATTTCAGCAGGCGAAGTTCAGGTGATGTCGGCCGGAACAGGGATTCAGCATTCTGAGTTTAATCATTCCGGAGAAAATGAAGTTAGCTTGCTTCAGATCTGGGTTTTCCCGGATAAAAAGAACGTTACGCCGCGCTACGATCAGGCTAAATTTCAGGAGGACGAAATGACCGGGAAATGGCGGACAATTGTGTCGCCCGACGGAAACGACCAGACCCTCTGGATACATCAGCAGGCCTGGTTTTCGCTGGGTATCTTTGATGAAAACACAACATTAGCCTATCAGCCGAAAAAAGCTGACAGCGGAGTGTACGTCTTCCTCATTTCGGGTGAAATCCAGGTTGGGGCCGAAACCCTTAACCGACGGGATGGACTGTGTATTGAGGAAATAGAATCAGAAGTGACAATGAAAACCGTTCAGAAATCGAAGATACTGGTCATGGAAATTCCGGCCTAGATGAAATGAACAAAATTATGCATAAAGGCAAAAGTATACGCTCCGGCGGGCTTTTGCCTTTTCCTTTTTCAGGGGTTATGGCCAGATTTCTGAAATGTTCTCCGTGATCGGATCAATCCGGATCAGCTCGACCTTAAAATCAGTCAGCTCGCGGCCTCTGACTTCGAACAGAGCTTTAAAGTTCAGGTTATTTTCAGAGTCCGGAAATTCAGCATTGCGTTCGTCAGTCAAATACTTCATGGCAGCCATATTGCCGAAGTCGGCATCCGAGAGCAGGAACAGCACTTTTCTTCCATCGTTGGTGCTAAAATGAATCAGGCTCGAATACTGGTGGTCGAGATAAGTTTCTGAACGATTGTCGAAGGTGAGCATACTGTCGGCCGTTTGGTACGAGAATGAGGCGTGTTCCAGGTTATAGTTTATTCCGACCCGGGCAATGGTTTGTTTGAGGAATTGAAGGGTTTTGATTGATCCGATAAAAATCAGGTGTTTGTTTCGCGTATCTTCCCATTTCAGCTGCGACGAATATTTCATCTCCACTTCGGCCACCCCGCCGCCAAACATCTTCATAATGTTGAACAAGCCCAGAGGCGCCTGCTTGTTGATGTAGGTGGTTTTATTTTTACTTATTTTTCCGATCAGCTCCGGGTGAGTTTTCAACCAGGCGTCCAGATCTTCGTCCGAATTGATTCGTGTATCGCGCGATGAGCCGATACGGCCCGTTGCAATCGAATCGCTGAAAAAATAATGGTCGCCCAAAATAATCAAAATGGGATAATCTGTTTTCAGAAATCCTTTCCAGATGGCCTGTTTGGGCTGCCTGAATTTGTCGGTATTGGCAATCAGCAGGAACGAAGCAATTACCAGCAGGATACCGGCAGAAAACAGGAGCGTACTGTATTTTTCGACCGATTGCTTAATTGATTTGCTACGCAGCATCCGGAATTCAACCTGGTATTTTCCTTTCGGAATAAGAAGGACTACGGTATCATCCTTCCCTTCGTGCTGATAATATTCCTGCAGTTTGTTGCGCAGATTCAGGATGTAAACCCGCACATTCAATTCTTTTTCCTGATCGGCCTTTTTGCCGAAAACATCACAGGCAATTTGCTGTTCCTTAGGCGTTTCGCCTTTTAACGAACAATTTACCAGGTAGTTGAGCAGGTCTTTGTATATGCCGGGGCGCGAGAATGTTTTACTGTTCAGCAATTTTTCAAGCGCTTGCGATATCTTCCGGTGATCAGTCATAAATCATTCTGAATGAGTGCCGTTAATGCAATTCTTAACGCCAATATTACGCAATAAAGTTTAAATTTTTTCTAATTTTATAAATCCCTGTCTACATTGAGGTAAAAATAGTTAAACCAATTAATACTTAACGAATGAAGACCATTTGGATTACAGTCTTTTTGCTGTTGCTGGCAGCATCGGTCACCCAGGCTTCAAAAAAGGAGAAGGTTGAATTCAGGAACGATGCAAAGAACAGAAAAGTAGAAGTGTTTGTAGGCGGAAAACTTTTTACAGCCTACATTTATCCGGACAACATGGAAAAGCAGTCGCTTTACCCGATTATGACCGCTTCCGGGAAGTTTATTACCCGCGGGTTTCCGTTAGATCCCCGACCTTTCGAACGTACCGACCACCCGCACCATGTGGGCCTGTGGCTTAACTTCGGAAGTGTGAATGGCCTTGACTTCTGGAACAACTCGTTTGCCATTAAGCCGGAAGACAAACACAAATACGGCACGATCAAATTCAGGAAAATTGTGAGTGAAAACCCGGCTAAGGGCAAACTGGTGACCAGCGCCGACTGGGTGGATGTGAAAGATCAGGTGCTTTTGAACGAAGAAACGACTTACGTATTTGAAGGCAGCGGAAACCTCCGGACCATTGAGCGGATAACCAAATTAACCGCCCGGCAAACGGTCACTTTTGAAGAGAACAAAGAGGGACTGATTGGCTTGCGCCTCGATCGCACTTTTGAAGAGCCAGCCACCAAACCCGAAAAATTTCTGGATGCCAACGGCATTGAAACCAATGTTCCGGTACTGAATAACGACGGAGTGAATGGCGTTTACCGCAATGCCGGGGGCGTTAAAGGCGGCGATGTGTGGAGCAAACGCTCTCCGTGGGTCGCGCTGCGCGGAGTGAAAGACGGCGAAACAATTACCATTGCAATCCTCGATAATCCCAATAATGCCAATTATCCGGCCTGGTCGCATGCCCGCGGATACGGTCTCTTTGCAACCAATAACCTGGGCGGCCGTGCCTTCGACAAGAATGCCACTCCCGTAAAAATTGTACTCAAACCGGGAGAGAATCTGGTGTTCAAACACAAGATTGTGATTGGCGGCGACCTCAGCGACGCAGAACTGAACAACTTGTCGAAAAACTTTAAATAACCAACATAAACGAAAGTGAACCGATGGAAAAAGAAGAAAAAAATTCAAGACGGAATTTCCTGAGAACGGCTGCTACGGGAGCTGTTCTGGCTGCTGTAAGTCCGGCTGCTTTGGCTGGCGAGCAAGTGAAGAAACCGGTAATCATTCCGGCAGGCGCCAAAGGTGCAAACGACCGGATTCGTGTAGCTGTTCTGGGAATAAACGGACGTGGTAAAACCCACATCGAAGAAATTATGGGACTTGCTGAAAAGGCCAATGTGGAAGTGGCTGTTTTGTGCGACCCCGATATGGATCTGCTTCAGGACCGTGCCAGTAGTTTTGAGAAAAAATACGGCAAAAAGGTGATGATCGAGCAGGACTTCCGGAGAACTTACGATGACAAAACCATCGATGCAGTGGCCCTGGCTACGCCCAATCACTGGCATGCTTTGCAAACCATCTGGGCTTGTCAGGCCGGAAAAGACGTGTATGTGGAAAAACCTGCCACTCACAACATCTACGAAGGCAAAAAAATGATTGAAGCGGCCTATAAATACAACCGCATCGTGCAGCACGGAGTACAGCTGCGCAGCTCGGTGGCCATCCGCGAAGCCATCAAACATCTGGAAGAAGGACTGATTGGCCGCGTTTACATGTCGCGCGGATTGGTTTACCGCTGGCGCCCCGACATCGGCAACAAGGGCATTTCGCAGACTCCTCCGGGGCTGAATTACGACCTGTGGTGCGGACCGGCTCCCATGCGCCCGTTCACCAAAAACCTGGTCCACTACAACTGGCACTGGCATTGGAACTACGGAAACGGCGACGTCGGCAACCAGGGAATCCACGAAACCGATTTGTGTATGTGGGGACTGGGTGTCAACAGTTTGCCCGAACGCATTACTTCCATGGGCGGGAAGTTTCTTTGGGACGATTGCAAGGAAGTTCCCGAAATCCAGACATCCATTTACCATTATCCGAAAGAGAAGAAAATCATCCAGTTTGAAGTTCGGAACTGGTGCACCAACCTCGAAGATGGCGCCGGAGTAGGCAACATTTTCTACGGAGATAAGGGGTATCTGGTGGTAAAAGGCTACGACACTTACGAAACTTACCTGGGCGAAAAACGCGAAAAAGGCCCGAGCCGCTCAGAAAAAGGCGAACTGACCCTGCATTTCCAGAACTGGTTTGACGCCATCCGTGCGCGCGATATGAGCATCCAGAACGGACCTGTTCAATCGGGCCACCTCTCGTCGTCGCTGGCACATCTGGGCAATATTTCGTATCGGCTGGGTCGTCAGCTCGAATTCGATCCGGTTGCTGAACGGTTTATCGGCGAAGGCGAGAACGAAGCCAATTCGATGCTCAGCCGCGACTACCGCGCGCCTTATCTGCTGCCCGAAATCGTTTAGCAAAAAGCAGCGCATCTCTTGAAAGGGAGAACTTCAGACCGCCTGAAGTGCTCCCTTTTTTTAGCTGTAGTTTTTAATGATTCCGGAGACATGCTGATCCAGAATCTGTTTCAGCTCTTCCGGCTCTTCCACCCGGGCATACGAGCATGAAGCGATAAGCCAGATCGCGAACCCCCGGAGTTCGTTGTTCGAAAATCGAAGGCGGCGAGTTTGCGCGTCAGCCTTTTCCTCTTCTTTGAAACCATACCAGTATTTTGATTCCTCGATCAGGTGCAGCCGGTCGGCAGGGACCAGCACAGAGATGTTGGCCTGATTGCTGGCGATGTTAATCTGCCGGATAAAGTCTTCTACCGAAATATGCTGTTTGCCTTTAAAGTTTTCGTGGCTCAGGCTCAGATCTTTAATGCGGTCGAGCCTGAAATCGCGGTATTCGCTGCGCAACCGGCACCAGGCAAATAAATGCCAGCGCGAACCGTAATTGCATAACCCGATCGGTTCAACCGAACGTTGGGTTGGCGGAGCTCCATATGCCCCTTGATAATCAATGCAGAGCACTTGCTTTGCGACTAATGCCTGCTGAATTTCATTCAGAAAAAGGCGATTGAAATTTTCGTTGGATGAGGTATAGTTGAGAACCGAAATCCGGCTATGGAGCTTTTCGAGCCGATCTTTTTCTTCGGGATTAAGCACTGCTTTTATTTTGTAAAGTGCCGAACAAAAATTCGTTTTCACCTGATTATCCGACATTTTCTCAATCAGTTTTTCGCCAAAAAGCAGAGCCGATGCTTCTTCTTTGGTAAACATGACCGGAGGCAGTTTGTAGCTTTCCATGAGAAAATAACCCACTCCAGCTTCAGCACCAATCGGAACACCCGAAGCTTCCAGGGCACGGATGTCGCGGTAAACGGTGCGTAAGCTGATACCAAACCGTTCTGCTATTTCCGAGGCTTTCACGATTCGTTTGCTTTGCAGGTGGATCAGTATGGCGTTCAGGCGTTCTATGTGGTTCATTTTACAAACCTAATGAATTTTCGGGAAGCTTCTTATTTTACACTTGTTCTTCTAATGTTCTGCCGGATAAGAAGTAAAAAAAGGGATGCGCATCGTTCTTAAACCGATGACATCCCTTTTTATGGCACTTCCATGTGTTTCAAAAAGTGTTGAATTTACCTTTTTTCAGAGATTGTTGTCTCGTTCTGGCCATGTTTGCCGCATACCAGACTTCTCCTTTTTCGCGGATGGTCAGGATGCATTTTTCCCGGTCGGAACCAAAGATCAAAGCAAAAAGCTTCGAGATGGGGTTGTTGAATTTCCGGCAGGCATTGGGTGTTTCCAATGAGCAGTTGGCACAGCTATTGAATTGCTGCCCCATGTTGCAGGTGCGGATCTGGCACCAGTGTTTCCCCTGAATGTGTTTGCAGCCCGGGCATTTGCCGTTGAGGTATTTGCGGCAGGCTCCGCAGTACAGTCCGCAGCAGGCAATCAAAAGAGGATCATTTTCAAGTTCGCTCTTCATTTCACTTCAATCTGGACTTCGGTGACGCAGTTTTCGGGTTTTTCGAAGTCACAAACCTGATAAATTTCGCGCGAAATTCCGGTGTACGATAAACCCTGTCGCATGATGTAAGGCATTAATTTCCCGTAGGTTTCGCCTAGCCTTGACCATTGACCCCGATGAATTTCGCTGACACAGGCGAATTCCGGAAACTCGGCAAATCTGAATTTTCCGGGATCGCCGTTTGTTTTGTCAACCGGGACGGCAATGGTCAGCTCGAATCGCGTGTTCGGATTTCCGTCGGACCCATCGTATACCCAGATTTGCGGACCGGTAATATTGAGTTGCAGCTCGGCTGCTTTCTCTTCCAGTTCAACGGGCAAATTCCCGGTGTCGTTGAGTAATGATTTGAGTGAGGAGCTGATGCTGATACAAAGGACGGTTGTTTGTCGGACTGTTTTCTTTTCCATGGCAAATCGGTTTGAAGATTAAAAAATA
>JAEUSS010000116.1 GCA_016788685.1 Prolixibacteraceae bacterium
GGGACGCTATACCGGAGGAACGTTCAGTGCTCCCGGAGGCAATGAATACTCTAACGCCATGGAAAGCTATTTAGGCCGTATAAACTATGATTATGATCGGAAGTATTACGCTGAAGCTTCATTTCGCCGCGATGGCTCCTCCAAATTTAAATACAACAAAGACCGTTGGGGAAATTTCTGGTCAGTTGGTGGTGGTTGGAGAATTTCTGGAGAAAACTTTATGGAGTCGACCAAACATTGGCTGGACAATCTGAAAATCCGTGCCAGCTATGGTCTTATTGGGAACCAGAGCGGTATTGGCAACTATGCCTCCTATCAAACCTGGGGGTATGGCGCAACCTACAATTCAACAACTGCCGGGAACGGCATCCCTGTCAGTTTTACCTTAAACCAAGGCGGTTTTGTAAACGACGGACTGACATGGGAAAAGACAAGAACACTGGATGCAGGAGTTGATTTCTCATTATTCAACCGAGTTCACGGAACGATCGATGTGTATAACAAACTCACCTTTGATGCTTTTTTTAACCAACCCATTGCCTATTCGTTGGGGCAGTCATCCATATTAAAAAATGCTGCCGAAATTAAAAACAGCGGGATTGAAGTTGAGTTGAATGTAGATATTATAAAAACAAAAGACCTTTTCTGGACAGTTTCATTAAATGGCACTCACTATACAACAGTCATGACAGATGCTCCGGACAATATCGGGACTGCCGAGTTAGACGGAAACTGGACAGCAACCGCTGATTCATGGGGAGCCTCCGGGGGCGGATCGTCTTCTGGTGTAACTTACCTGAGAGGGATTGACAAAGACTACTACAACCTGTATATGTTCAAATATGCAGGAGTAGATCAAAACACAGGACTTCCGCTGTTTTACCATAAAGTAACTGAAGCTGATCATTCCAAAGGACAATTCTCAAACATCCCCGTAGGGAGTGACACAAAAACAACTAATTACTCTTTAGCCTCCCGTTATGAGTTTGGCAGCGCAATCCCTGACTTGATCGGTGGTTTTAGCACAACAGTCAGATACAAAAATTTTGATTTTACCGGCATGCTGTCCTACCAGTTGGGAGGAAAATTCTTTAGTACAGAATATGGAAATAACCTATACCTCAGCAGCAACTTAAACAGCGCCATTTCTTCTGAGTTGATTGGCAACACCTGGACTCCTGAAAATACTTCGGCAAAATTCCCGATGGTCATGTATGGAAATACCTACGGCGACGGAGCAACCATAGGAAGCTGGATGTATACCGATCTGGCTTTGTTTAGCGCTTCTTACCTGAATATTAAGAACATTACAATCGGCTACACGATCCCTCAGTCAACCCTCAAAAAGCTAGGACTCCGCAACCTGAGAATGTATGTGTCTGCCGACAATCTGCTCATGATCACATCGCATTCAGGAATCGACCCGCGTATGTCCTTAGTTGGAGGCCTTGAAGTAGGCGCATATTCTTATCCTTCTATGCGTACGATTTCATTTGGTGTTAACTTGGATTTATAATAAAATTAAAAATCAGGCAATATGAAAAATTACATATATGGACTAATTATTCTCGCGGGCATGATCATGGGATCGTGTGGCAATGAATTAGATTTAGAGCCGGCAAACAGTATAACTGACGAACAAATAAAAGAAATACTGACATCCGGAGACGAGGCTAAAATTGACTTAATTCTCTCGAGTATAGCCAACTCAATGCCCAAACAACTAAATGCCAGCGGATATAGCGGAGCCCAAACTGCTGACATACGCTACCGTGCCTGTCAGGGATTGGATGTTATGCGTAACCTCGAAGGAAACGACATCGTTTTGGGAAGCAAGAACCTGAGTATTTTTGGCGCTGACGAGTATTATCTTCGCGATTTCACTTCTTCGTCAGTAGATAAAAACAGTTATTACTGGCACCACATGTGGTCCATAATCACCACAGCCAACAAAATGCTGAACTTACTGGATGACAACACTGTCGGAACAAACAAAAAACTTAAAGAGTATAAAGCCCGTGGTTTGGTTGTTCGTGCTTACGCTTACAGTTACCTGATGGAAAATTATCAGGATGCTTATTTGCAGGGAGGAAAAAATAAACCGGGTCTGATGCTCTACGACTATTATTCGCCGACACAAGCCTACAAAGCCCGCTCCTCTTCAACCGAAACCTACGACTTTATCAAGGGCGACCTCACCAAAGCCATATCTTTAATGACCGATGCCGAAAAAGGATATACAACCGCTGTAACAACCGATATTGATTTGTCGGTCGCCAAGTTTATTCTGGCCCGGGTCGCATTATGCACAGGAGACTGGCCAACTGCGATTTCTGCCTGTAACGATATTCTGAACATGTATCCGACGCTGATGGGACAAAACGTATACGGAGGGGTTAACAATGTTGGGACTGCCGCCAATCCTGAAATTCGCCCTGAGACAAACGGATTCTTGTTCAACAATGTCAACCCCGAAGTAATTTTAGGATGGCCTGTCGGAGAAGCGCTGACAGCCCACAACAGTTGGATGAATCCTTTCGGAGAAGGAAATGGCGGTTTAGGCGAAGGTTTTGCTCGCATAGATAATCAGCTTTACAACAAAATTGCAGGAAACGACTATCGCAAAGATTGTTTTATGGCTAACGACTTTGGAGATTACGCCTACCCGACTGCCGGTACCGTACGGTTTATCCCTGCTTATACCAACCTGAAATTTGCAGCTACGCACGGAGTTGGCACCAACGACAAAAAGAATGTAGGCACCGTAACTTGCTATTACATGCGCACATCAGAAGTACTACTGATGAAAGCTGAAGCGCAGGCTCAGGACGGCGATGCGAACGGCGCTAAAACAACCCTGAACATCCTGCTGGCTGCCCGCACAAGAACAGGAGCAACAACACTTACCTGCGACAATTACCCTTCAATGACCGGTTTAACTGCCTTACAGATGGTTCAGCTGCAAACCCGTATTGAATTATGGGGAGAAGGTGGCCGCGAATATTTCAACAACAAACGTTGGAATATTGCCGTTGACCGGAAAAATTCGGCCAACCATGTTGACAAAGGCACGTACAGTGTTGCTAACATGACTCTTCAGATTCCTGACGAGGAGGTTTTATACAATCCTTTGTGTGAACAGAATTAACCACAGCATTTTTCCTTGAATCCCGGGCGGGTGTTATTTCATCCGCCCGCTTTACCTTTTATTGTCAAATTCCGGATGATGAGTTTGCGGTTTAAAGCCAACTCTTCATTCAGGATTTGCAAGAAGGTATTAACATGTCAAAACCTGAATAATGTACCAAGCCACAACACTATACATATCAAAACATTACATCACAACCATACTCCTCTGTTTTTGCCTGACGGCCGGAAATGCAGGAAATCCGCCGCAGTTTCGCCTGATCCACAACAACGACGGAACCGATGCGCTCGGAAACTTGTGGTTTCATAAGCGGCCACTGACGGTAGCCGACCTCAATGCTTATGTCGACATGACAGCCAACTCGCAGGTAACTACTTACATGATGTGCAGTGGCAGCGACTTTTTCTACTACCGCTCGAAATACGGCCGTCTGTTCTGCGACGATTTGAACGGGATCCTGACTTGCGGAAAGGATACCGCGGCTTACCGGAATTTCAGAAAATATTACCTGAACTTTTTGAACCTTGAAAAAGAAGGAACCGATTTAATTGCCGCTTCGCTGAACCGTGCAAAGGAAAATGGTATGGAGGCTTTTATTACCTACCGCATGAACGACCTCCATTTTAACGATACCACCACCCGCTGCCCGATTGTTTATACCGATTTCTGGCATCAGCATCCAGAATTCTGGCTCAACGATGCCACTCCGGGATGGAATGCTTCGCGTGCACTCGATTTTGCACACCAGGAAGTGCGCGACCGCAAACTGGCTGTCATTTCGGAGCAACTCGAAAAATACGACATGATTGATGGTTTCGATCTCGATTTTATGCGTTTCATTGTCTATTTCAAATTGGGCGAAGGACGTAAAAATGCGCCGCTAATGACCCAACTGGTAAAAGATATCCGTGCCAAAGTGGATTCGGTTTCTGCAAAGCGCGGAAAGAAGATTATCCTTTCAGCACGGGTTCCCATTACAGTGGAAGACTGCCTCAACAAAGGTCTGGATATTCAGGAGTGGATTCGTCTGGGACTAATTGATTTTGTAAGCATCGGCGTTCACTGGCTGGGCGACCCTTCCCTTCCCGTGGCCAAATTCCGGAAAGATCTGGGTAAAGTTAACATTCCCATTTATGCCTCAATCGACGATGGCGGTTACCGTCCGCGCGAAACATTTTCGCATGGCATGTTCCGCGGAATGGCCTCACACATTCTGACACAGGGTGCCGACGGAATTTACCTGTTCAATCAATATTACAGCGAATATAATTCAACATACAACGGGCAACTGCATCTCGAAAAAGGCGATCAGGTTTGCCGGGTGATAGCACCACAACTTTTGCACGAACTGGGCAAACTGGAAACCCTGCAAAACCGCAACAAAATTTATTGCCTCTGCGACAGTTCTGGTCAATACGGAATTAAGCCGGTTTCGCCACTGCCTTTAGAAGTAACTGAAAATAAAACAGGTAACGCTGATATTTATATTGGTGACGATCCAAAGAAAACCGTTCCACAGGAAGTCATTCTGTTTTTCCGGCTGAATAAATCTCCTGAATTTGAAGTGCTGGTGAACGGAACAAAAATATCCGCTGTAAAACCCGAATATGTTTCGCTGTACGACCGGGCACGGGGATTGGCCGGGCAGGAACGCGAATACGCTTTCCTCGTTCCGGTTTCCTGTCTGAAACAGGGATACAACACCGTCACCTTTATAGCGAACGAGATAACAACATTTAAAGTTAAACGCCTTGAAATAGCGTTGAAATATGGCGATCCGGAAACACACGGATAT
>JAEUSS010000134.1 GCA_016788685.1 Prolixibacteraceae bacterium
CCCGAGAGCAGCAGTACCTAAGGTTCCGAGAAACTCTCTTCTCGAGTTTTTAATATCGTTTTTTTTCATTGTCTTTATTTTTGTGATTTTAACAGTTGTTTATTGGGTATCAGTAAAGAAGAGACTGTTTCCAAAACCAGCTTGAAAAATCAAATCTGAGCGTTTCAGAACAGCCTCTTCCCGATCAGTAGTAAGTTACAAAGGTTTAATGATTAGTAATTTTCATTCTGAACAAGTACCCCGTTGGCAATATCAATCTCGGTTTGAGGAATCGGGAATGGCCAGCTTTTTTCGGTGACCAGTTTGCCCTTGTTGGCATAAGGCTGTTTGACATTGTATGCAGTCATCACCGAGACGTAGTCGCCCCAACGCAACAGATCGGTAAAACGAGAACCTTCCAGACCAAGTTCCCAACGTCTTTCGTTTTTGATTGCTTTCAGCAAATCGTCACTCGATTTAACTGCCAGATTCAGTTGAAAATAACTGTCGTTGATGGCAATCAGCGACTTTTCTGCGTTTCTGTATGAAGCTTCACCGTCAGTTTTTGAGGTTGTTACAAATGCCCGGTAACGCACTTCGTTGATCAAATCGGTTACCTTCTGTTTGTCGCCTCCGGTTTGGAGCAGAGCTTCGGCATACATTAAAATAACGTCGGCATACCTGATGTAATAAGGAGTCCAGTCTGAGCGAATATCTCCCAATGAGTAGCCTCCTCTGTATTTGTCCGGAACAAAAGCTTTGCGGCTCTGCTGATAGTGGATGTTATCGTAACCTTTGTAGGTGTGTGTCACTTGTTGGCCTCCCACGTTGGGGAATATGTCTCCCGACTCGATTACCGAAAACAATCTTCGCGGATCCCGGGCGTCAAAAGACTCCGCGAAATCGCGGGTAGGACAGTTACCACCCCATCCGCCAACCTCGCCGCGTCCGGCGTACATCACAGCAGTACAGTAGCCAATGTCCATATATCCCGGAACATATTTTCGGTATACAGTAAAAACGCATTCTTTGGCAAGTTCAGCAGCGTGGGTCCCGGCAAAATAGTCGCCTCTGAAAAGATTCTGGTAATCAGCTACCAAACTAAAAACCTTACTGTCATATACTTCTTTGGCTGCGGTAAGCGCCGAATTATAATCGGTAGCTGCATTGCCGCTCATTTTTCCTTTTTCAGTCAAGCCTGCGAAGAACAGACAGACTCTGGCTTTAAAGGCCTTAGCTACTAACTTCGAAATCCGGCCGGACTCTGTATTGCTGACGTTTGTCGGCAGATTGGGGTCGGCAATTGCTTCGTCAATATCTTTTAAGATCTGAGTCCTAAGGTCTTCGATTGAAGCTTTGGCGGGTAATTGTGTCGGAACAGGAGTTGCGGTAATTAACGGAACGGAGCCAAATGTGGTCACCAGGTCATAATAAAACCATGCCCTCAAGAACTTCAGCTCGGCAAGATAACGCGATTTGGTTTCGGCAGAAACTGCGCTTCCGTTTGCAGCAACAAGATTGGCAGCCTGAGTGATGCCTTCGATCGCCGAATTACAGCGTGCAATTCCGGTAAAACGCCTGGTCCAGGTATTGAGTAATTCGCCGTTTGAGGTTAATGGGCGGCCGGTAGCAATGTTCTTCGTGTCGGCACGATCATTTGCATCCGATCCGCCGGCATCGGCATCATCGGTGATATTACTTCCTATCTCAATTCGGTTGAGGTAATAATCCCAGTCACCCCAGGGAATCATGTTGGCGTAACAATTCGTAACGGCTTTAAATGCCGCATCCGGAGTATTATAAAATCCGGCCTCATCAATCGATGCATACTGTTTCGAATCGAGAAAGCTGTCAGAGCAGGAATTAAAAACAAGCATTAAAGCAATTGCCGGTATATATA
Source organism: Prolixibacteraceae bacterium (assembly GCA_016788685.1). Taxonomy (GTDB): domain Bacteria; phylum Bacteroidota; class Bacteroidia; order Bacteroidales; family Prolixibacteraceae; genus Aquipluma. Next base: position 1,880 of record JAEUSS010000134.1, read on the forward strand.
GTATCTTTTTCATAATTCAGAAAATTAAAATTTGATATTCACTCCCATTAAATATTGAGCAGCTTGCGGATAGAATGCGATGTCGACTCCGTTAAAGAGCGGGCTGGAGTCACCGATTTCCGGAGACATGCCGG
>JAEUSS010000185.1 GCA_016788685.1 Prolixibacteraceae bacterium
CAGAAACTTATTTAAGACTTAATAGCTCATCATCAAAAATAGATATTGGCGACGGTTGGGGGTTATATTGGACTACATTTATGTCTGGAACAAATGGTATTAATTCAGGGGTTACATTTGGAATAAACACAATTAGTGGAACTTGGAGGTTCTATTCTGTTGGGGTATTTCAAGGCAATAAGCCGACAGACTGGACCCCTTCACCCGAATACGTCGCCGACGATGCAACCGCCAAAGCCAACGCCGCACAAACCTCTGCACAGAATTATGCTTCAGGCCTGTACAACTCGCTGAATGCTGCCAAGCAGGATGCCATTGTGAACGGGCAAACCTTAATCATAGGCGGCTATCTGAACACTGATTTTATTCAGGCCGGTTCAATTGTAGCCTCAAAAATTGTGTTCGACGGGGCAACCGGAAACAACGTGAACCTTACAGGGCAGATTACCGCCAACACGGGCAAAATCGGCGGTTTCAACATCTCCGGTTCCGGGATTGTGAATGACGACGGGCTTGCTTATGTAATTTGCCGTAATACAGCGGACGGGCGCGAGGCGATGATCGGGACTTCAGTTTTCCCATTATCAGGATCAGGTGTCAGCTATTTCAGAAATGAGTTGTACAATCCGTACGCCAACAACTATGCGGTTTACGCCAAAGCGCGAAATGCCGGAACTCAGTATTCAGGCGAAAAGGGATATTACGCGGGCTATTTTGATGGTCATGTGAAAGTTGTAAACGGGGATCTGGAGGTATCAGGTCAGATGAACGGAATCTGGAACATTCCCGACTCGCATATCTACCACATGGGTAATGCCGTGATCGTTAATAATCTGCCCGCCGGATACTATTTGTATGTTGGCGATAATAAAACCGCCAACCGCGACTATCAGCTGCCTGATGCGTCGTCGTACAAGGCCGGTACGGTCATCCGGATTGTAAACTGGAATGATCAGGACGCTTATATCCGCCCTTACAATACGCAGACCATTAACGGATATACAAAAGAGCAACGATACATTTCGCTGACAGATGCGCCTCACTGCGTAACGCTCAGAAGCAATGGCTCGAATCAGTGGACAATACTACAATTAACAGGACTATTTTAAATCAATAAAAAATTAGACATGGACACAAAAGAAAAAATTGACATGATTTTCAGGGCTTTATCAATGAGCTTTAATGTTGAAAAACAGCGGGCTGACGGAACCGCCTATTTTGTGAATGAACCGGTAGTGACCGGCGACGAACGTGCAGCGCTGACGGCTGAACTGACGAAGTTATTGACCACAACCGGGGAGGTGACAGCATGAAAAAAGCAGAAAAGCCCATGCTGATTGATTTCAGGAAAATCACAGTAACCGACCTGGAAGGCAAAGAGCTTGTTTTTGATCTGAGCAAATCGCTTGCAAACCATGTGTACCAGACCACCGGCGACCTCGGGATGTTGGAAGTTGCTCAGCAGATTTACAAAGCTGGCGAAATTGAACTGACCGAACAGGTCAAAACCGGGTTGAAAGAAGTCGTCTCCAGCCCGCAGTTCCCGTTTTTGGCAATTGTGAAAAAAAGATTGTTGGAGGTGCTGGGGTAAAAGCACAACCAAATTTTCAGGATAAAAGCGCGACCGGATATTCAGGCCGCGCTTTTTTATGTCCTTTGCCGCAGCTCTTCATCTATCTATTTTTCGAACATCAATAAAACAGAGGCTATGTTCACACTCACAATCAACAATTATCAGCTAATCCTCGATGAAGACTTTTCGGTAACTCTTGTCTACAAAAATGCCTGCTGGTGTTTTGATGAAATTCCTGGTCCGCTGTGTCTCGATGTAACGATCCCGGATAACGATGTCAACCGGAACCGGCTTGGATTTCCGGGTCGGTTTTCGAAGATCGCGAAATCAAACGACCGTAAATTCCCCAATGCCGAACTGCGATGGAGAGGATACCTGTATATTTTCGGGACGCTTGTCATCACCAAAGCGTCGGAAAAAGGCTATTCCGGGTATATACAAAGTCAGCTCCGGACGCTGAGTGAAATTCAGCGCGAAAAACGGATATGGGACCACAAACTGTTAGGTGAAATCGCATTTGTGAATAAACCCAATTACAATCCGGACAGCGATTTGTATTGTACCATTCGGCTGCACAATGCCGGGTTCTGGCTTGATAAAGGCGAAACGGAAGAATACCAGAAGCCGGTTCAGCAGCCCGACGGAGAAATAGCCTTTGATGATACGGAGCGCGAAGTCCTGACCCGGAAATTTGAGGATACGGTGGAATTCATGGTCAACTACACCACCGGCGAAGGTGTGCTAACGTTGGCCGACGAAACTGAAGTTATTGTGGTCAGTCCGTATCCGTTCCTCAATCAGCTGATCGGGCTGTTGCTGAAAGAAAACAAGATGTTCTTCCGGAATAACTTTCTGCAGCAGGATGGTATCCTGAAAACCCTTTGCCTGTATCACAACATCTCTATCTGTAAGAGTCAGAATGTTCCAACGACCGTTGAAATCAACATCCGCGAAAAGTATCACGTCAATACG
>JAEUSS010000196.1 GCA_016788685.1 Prolixibacteraceae bacterium
CAACAAAAAAAATCGCTGCTGAAAGTTAATATCAATGAGCAGCAAAATAAATTTCTGCTGAAGGGTGGAAGCGATGCTTCCCTTACTGGTTCTACAGCCGAATCGGTTGAGCGTGTTCTGGAGATTCCTGTTGATAAGGGCGTTATCAGACAGGGCGGAAACTGCGTTACAATTACTGTACTGGAAGGTTCCTGGGTGGTTTTTGATCATTTGCGACTGGAAGGCCCGGATGGTGTGGTGCTGACAAGCGATGATCAGGTCTTCGTCCGTTCAGTTCAGGCTGCCGGATATGAACTGCAGAAAGGGAAAAAAAGAGTTCAGCCGCTGTTGGTTGATGTCGAGCATCTGTCGGGTAGTCCGCGTCTGGAAATTCAGTTGGACGGAAAATCAGTCTATCAGACAGTCTTGGATACAGCTCGTTACCAGCTAGAAGTCCCGATGCCTTCGGTTACCAAAAAGAAAGAAAGCAGTTACCGTATTTTAGTCGACGGGAAGGAACTTGAAAAAGGAAAGATTGTCAGGTCGCCCCGGAAACTGCAAACTCTGGCTGGTTATGTCGATACCCGCATCGGGACGGCACACTCACGCTGGATGATTGCGCCCGGACCGTGGATGCCTTTCAGTATGGTAAAACTGAGTCCTGATAATCAGAATATGGGTTGGCAGGCTGGTTATCAGCCTACTTTCGAAACGATTGGTTGTTTCAGCCATATCCACGAGTGGACTATGGGTGGATTGGGAATGATGCCAACCAACGGCGAACTTCAAACTCAGGTTGGCGACCAGTTTGATCCGGATTCGGGTTACCGCTCCCGGATTGATAAAGCTACCGAAGAGGCTCCTCTGGGGCACTATAAAGTGTACATGACTGATACGGAAATATGGGCAGAAGTAACCGGAACAACCCGTTGCGGATTTCAGCGATATACTTTCCCGAAAGAAAAAGACGGGCGGGTAATGATTGATTTGCATGTTCAGGCCGAATATGATTATAATTTACTGGACATCGAAATAACCAAAGTGAGCGATTACCGGATTGAAGGTAAAAGCCATCAGATTTCGCCTCGTCCGACAGTATGGAGTAACGATGCCGATCAGGAATACATCGTGCATTTTGTGATTGAATTTGACCAGCCTATTAAAAAGATGGGTGGTTGGATTAATAAACAATTGGTTGGTTTCGATCAAATCAAAGGTAAAAACCTGAAAGATGCAGGAGCTTATGTCGAGTTCGACACCAAGAAATCGAATGTCGTGCAGGCCCGTTCCGGTATCTCGCTGGTAAGTATCGAAAATGCGGGGGAGAATCTGGCAAAAGAAATCTCTGAACCATTTGGCTGGAGCTACAATGCTGTGGTTGAAAATCAGGAAAAGGTATGGAACAGCTATTTTTCGAGGATTGAAATTTCGACCGACAACAGGCTTGAGAAACTGAGGTTTTACAGCAACTTCTATCGTTCGCTCTGCCGGAATATATGGAGCGACGTGAACGGCGAATGGATAGCGCCTGACGAAACCAAACAAAAATTCTCGAATCCGGATCATCTGGCTTTGGGCTGTGATGCTTTCTGGAACACTTTCTGGAACCTGAACCCGTTCTGGAACCTGGTAACTCCTGAATGGTCATCGAAATGGGTCAATTCTCAACTGGCTATGTACGATGTTAACGGCTGGCTGGCCAAAGGGCCTGCAGGTATGGAGTACATACCGGTGATGGTTGCCGAACACGAAATCCCGCTGATTGTTTCGGCTTATCAGATGGGTATCCGTGATTTTGATACTGAAAAAGCATTTGAGGCCATGAAAAAGATGCAGACGACTCCTGCAACACAAGTTGCCGGAGGATTTGCCGGAAACCGTGACCTGGTTGCCTACATGAAATACAAATATGTGCCGTCTGACTTAGGGCGCTTTTCGAACACCCTGGAGTATTCTTACGACGACTGGACGCTTGCTCAATATGCCAAAGCACTTGGGAAAACCGATGATTACAAAGTGTTTTCTGAGAGGGGAGAATGGTGGAAAAATGCATTTAATCCGGAAAACGGATTTGCCCAGATGCGCGACAGTAAAGGAAAATTCAGCGAGCCGTTCGACCCGTTTCAGTCGGGTAGAAATCACCATTACGTAGAAGGAAATGCCTGGCAGTTAAGTTATTTTGTTCCGCAGGATGTTCCGGGACTGGCTCAGGTGATTGGCAAAGAAATGTTTGTTGACCGGCTGAACTGGGGCTTCAAAGCCAGCGAACCCTGGCGGTACAATGCACCGAACGATCAGTACTGGGATTATCCTGTTGTGCAGGGAAATCAGCAGTCGATGCATTTTGCTTTCCTTTTCAACTGGGTTGATCAGCCTTGGCTGACGCAACGTTGGAGCCGCTCGATCATTGAGAAATATTACGGCTGCGGTTTGGCAAATGCCTACCTGGGCGACGAAGATCAGGGACAAATGAGTGCCTGGCTCATTATGGCTTCCATCGGACTTTTCCAGACTGACGGAGGATGCAACGCTACTCCGGTTTATGAAATTGCGAGCCCGTTGTACGAAAAGATTGTGATTGATCTGGGTAATCGCTACAACCGCGGCAAGCAGTTTACCATTGAAGCCCGTAATGCTTCGCGTAAGAACATTTATGTGCAAAGTGCCGAACTCAACGGGAAAAGATTGGATTCGTTCAGCTTCCCTGCAAGTGAACTTTTAAAAGGCGGAAAGCTGACCCTCGTTATGGGTGATAAGCCGAATAAGAATTGGGGACTTGGTGTTTCAGGAAAATAAATAAGGAATGAAGGGTATTCGCTGCATACTGGTATATATCATATTTGGTATTCTTCAAACCTCGGGTTTCGTTTTTGCCCAAAAGGTTGATGTTTACACCGCTGTCGCACCTGAGAATATCAGTGTGGAAGCGAGTAGTGAATACCCTGGATTTGGTGCCGAGGAAACAAAAAACGGAAGTGGTATTAAAAACCACTTCCATTTTTCTCAGAACTTGGGAAAAACCATGTGGATTTCGGCCGTTTCCACCTCGCCGGTGAAAGCCGGAGAACAACTGCGCGAAGGGGTTGTATGGCTTCGGTATAAATTTGATGAACCCCGGAAACTGGATTTAATAGAAATCTGGAATCACAACCAGGATGACCATACCAACAGAGGACTGAAGAAAGTGTACCTTCAGTATTCAGAGGACGGTGAGAAATGGTATACACTAAGAAACGGGGGGGATGATTTTTTTATCCTTCCAAAAGCAGCCGGACGAAAAGAAGAACCAGCCAGTTTTAGGTTAGAACTGAATGGTTTGAACCTAAAATATTTCTGTATAACTGCTGATTTGGAAGAGGGAAATTATTACCGCGATCATTCGAAGAATACCTTGGAAGACGCGCATTGGAAGAATCAGAATATTAATTTTTACGGGCTTAGCGAAGTCCGCTTCTACCAGAAAACCAAAAGAAAAGCCGATGGGCTAAAAAAAATCGGCGATGTTACGTTTCTGGCCACGCAAGGCTACCGGAAAACTACAGAAGGTCCCAGCCGAGAATTCAAAATCAAATTTGACAATCCTCTTTTTTCAGGCGGCAAAATTGAATTGAAGGTCGGAGGGAAAAAAGTAACCGATCTGATTCCTCCTTCGGAAATGGGTGTATATGAGTTTACCTCGTTATTCCCTGCGGGTATCATGGAAAAAGCCACATCGGTTGGGTTTCGGTTCGAAAGTCCGCAAGGAATTATTGAGAAACAAGTGGATGTTGACGGAGCCAGGAAATGGACCGTTTATTTTCTGCCTCATTCTCATCTGGATATCGGGTATACTCACAAACATCAGGATGTGATGGGCGTGCAGGTGAGAAACCTCGAACGCGCCCTGGAGCTTGCTGAACAAACAAAAGATTATCCCGAGGGATCAAAGTTTAAATGGAACATTGAAGCGACCTGGCCGCTTGTTGAATATCTCGGCCGGAAGAAGGATTCCCGGGAGCTTCAGTTATTTAAAAATGCAGTCAACAGGGGCGATATGGGCCTGAATGCATCCGTAGGAAGTATTCTGACGGGATTGTGCAAACAGGAGGAACTCACGCACATGTTCGATGATATCTTCCAAATTGAGCCGCATTTGGGAGTGCCCGCAAAATCGGTGATGATGTCGGATATCCCGGGACTGTCGTGGGGAACTGTAACGGCTATGGCTCAAAACGGAATTAAGTATTTTTCGATGGCGCCCAATTACGTGCCTTTCCTGGAGACAGGGGGAAGTCGGGTTGGTCTGTCGCATAAAGAATGGGGAGATTATCCGTTTTACTGGCAATCGCAATCGGGAGATGAGAAGATATTATTTTGGTCGGCCGGAAAAGGCTATTCATTTTTTCACGATTGGCTGGGTGGACGGCTTTCGTCCTGCGGCCTGGATCCGGTCTGGAAATATCTGGAACAAATGGAGGTAAAAGAGTTTCCTTATGATCTGGCGTATTTGCGGTACACGATCAACGGCGACAACGGGCCACCGGATCCGGAGATGTCCGATATTATTCGGGCATGGAACGAAACTTACGAGTATCCGAAGTTTTGCATCGGAACAACCGATGAACTTTTTACTCGTTTTGAGGAAAAATATCAGGATAAAATCCCGGTTTTTAAAGGCGATTTTACCCCTTACTGGGAAGACGGGGCAGCATCGACTGCTGCTGAACTGGCGCTGAACCGAAACAATTCGGAGCGTTTAAATCAAACGGAAATATTGTGGTCGATACTCGACCGTTCGGATTATCCGTATGCTGATTTTTACTCGGCCTGGCGAAACATTGTTCTTTTCTCGGAACATACCTGGGGGGCATCTGCCAGCGGACCCGATCCGGAATCGGAATTTACAAAGACCTTGTGGAAAGAAAAACAGGCGTTTGCACTCCGGGCCGATTCTCTCTCAAATGACATTTACCAAAGAGCTGTTTCAAAAGTCACTACGGATACTGAACCGAAGTATATCCATGTTTTTAACACGAACCTTTGGCCTCGAACCGATGTGGTCAGATTGTCAACTTCGGTTGATCTGAGTAACTCGGTGCTGACTGATGAGCACGGACTTGAGGTGCCGGTTCAGAAAGAGGGCGATAATGAATGGATTTTTATTGCCGGAGATGTCCGGCCGTTATCTTCAAAAGTGTTTAAAATCGAACCTCGAAAATACGGAAAGAAGAATGCCGGTATTCCTTTCGTCATTGGAGACGGTCAGATGTCCGGCGATATTTTTTCCCTGACCATAAACAGGAAAAACGGAGCCATTGCTTCGTTGACCGACAAACGCACAGGCATCGATTATGCCGCAGACGAAGGTTTGAATGAATTTATTTATACCGGACGCAATGCTTCATCTCCGCAACCGGTGATGTCGGTTAGCAAAATCGAGGTTCTGAACCAGGGGCCGGTCTTTGCAACGCTTCGGGTTATTTCTGATGCTCCGGGCTGCAATTCCTTGACTCAGGATGTTACGTTATATAAGAACGTTGGCAGGGTCGACATAAAAAATACAATCGACAAAAAGAAC
>JAEUSS010000207.1 GCA_016788685.1 Prolixibacteraceae bacterium
GATTTTGTTGGTTGATGAGTTGGAGAGTAAAGTCAATTATATCTTTAAAGAGCTAAATAAAAATAAAGTAGTTATCAAGACTCATCCTTATTTAGCTGCATTCCTGAATAAAGGCATTTGGTCTTTAAAGAATAAGTGGGCTTTCAAATTCTTTAAAAGCATTAAAGTTGAAGAGATGGGCTCGTACTCTCTTACAGAGTATCATTTTTTTGACGAGAATCAGGAAGAGATCGTATTTTAATCTCAGGAAGAGATTTCGGTCATTCAAAAATGCTCCCCAAATGCTGTATGCGTTTGGGGAGTTTTTTTTTGTAACTCCATTTCGGGAGACAAACGATAATAAAAAGAGGCTACCTCAATCTTTTGAAGCAGCCTCTTGCTCAGTCATTCATTATTAGTGAACTATTCTTCTTTTTCCTCTGCGGCATAGGCAGCCAGAAGTTCATCCTGAACTTCCTGCGGAACCTTTTCGTAGGCGGCAAATTTCATGTTAAAAACACCCCGACCTCCGGTGAGCGAACTCAGTGATGTCGAGTACTTGTTCATTTCTTTCAAAGGAACACGGGCTGTAATTTTTTCATACCCTTTTTCGCTGCCCATGCCCATGATCAGGGCGCGGCGCCCTTGCAGGTCGCTCATTACGTCACCCATCCGGTCGGACTGTACCCAGACGTCGAGATTGTAAATAGGCTCCAGGATTTTGGGGCCTGCGTTCTTAAAGGCGGCGCTGAATGCGTTACGGCCAGCTAGACGGAAGGAGATTTCATTGGAGTCAACCGGGTGCATTTTCCCGTCGTAAATGTATACGCGGATATCACGGGCATACGAACCTGTCAGCGGACCTTCTTCCATTTTCTCCATGATTCCTTTCTGGATGGCCGGAAGGAACCTCGCATCAATAGAACCTCCCACGATGCAGTTGTGGAAGACCAGTTTTCCGCCCCACGGTAGTGGTGTTTCCTGGGTGTCGCGTACCGAGATTTTCATTTCTTTTCCGCCGTAAATAAACATGTTTTTAGGTGCGCTGCCTTCTTCAAAAGGCTCGATGATCATGTGAACTTCGCCAAACTGGCCGGCACCGCCCGATTGTTTTTTATGTCGGTAGTCGGCCTGAGCAAATTTGGTAATCGTTTCACGGTAGGGTATTTTGGGTGATTTGAATTCAATATCCAGTTTGTGAGTGTGATCGAAATACCATTTTAAGGTATTCAGGTGGTATTCTCCCTGACCTTCAACAATTAGTTGTTTGAGTTCTTTCACGTAATTCACGATGTATGTGGGATCCTCTTCTTTTACTTTGTGCAGGATTTCGCCTACCTTTTCATCATCGGTTTCCGAAACGGCTTTTATGGCAACCCTAAACTTAGGATCCGGAAATTTTATTGGTGCAAATTTCAAATCCAGTTCTTTTTCACAAAGTGTCTGGTTGAATTTGGTGTCTTTCAGTTTTACAGTACAGCCAATATCTCCGGCAACCAGTTCAGGAACACTGTAGCGGTTCTTTCCGGCGGTTACAAACAGCTGCGAGAGTCTTTCCTTCCCGTTATTAAATGTGTTATACAAATCTTTTCCTTCTGTAACTTTTCCTGACATGACTTTGAAGTAGGTGACTTCGCCCACATGAGGTTCCAGAGCAGTTTTAAATACGAACAAAGAGGTCGGGCTGCTTTCATTCATTACTACAGGTTTGCCCTGAATGATTTCGCGCATCGGTACCTGGCTGGGGGCCGGCGCAATGTTGCAAATGAATTCGAGTAAGCGGCTGACACCAATGTTTTTCTTTGCCGAAATGCAAAAAACAGGGAACAGGTCGCGTTTTACCATTCCGGCTCTCATCCCTTTACGCATATCGTCTTCAGATAACGAACCTTGCTCGAAGTATAACTCCATCAGCGATTCTTCATTCTCTGCTGCCATCTCAACCAGCTCGTTGTGCAGTTCATCAGCGCGTTCTTTTTCTGATTCAGGAATGTCAAGGACTTCGGGTTTTCCGCCATCCGGGCCATATTTATACATTTTCATTTTCAGAACGTCTATAATCGATCTGAAGCTTAAACCGCTTTCAACAGGGTACTGGACAATAGTCACTTTGTTGCCAAATTTCCCTTTTAAGTTTTCGACAGCCTGATCAAAATTGGCGTTTTCGTTGTCCAGATGGTTGATGGCAAAAATCATTTTAGCATTAGCAGCCTCAGCATGTCGGTTGGCCGACTCTGTTCCGGCACCAATTCCCGTTGAAGCATCAATCACCATAATTCCAAGTCCGGCAACCTGAAGCGAAGAAACTACACCGCCGCAGAAATCATCCATTCCGGGTGTGTCCAGGATATTAATTTTCTTGCCGTTTACTTCGGTATACAAGAGCGACGAAAATACGGAGTTGCCATATTCCTGCTCAATCAGATGGTAGTCGGATACAGTATTTTTACTTCCAACGTCACCTCTGCGGTTAATTACTCCACCCTCGAAGAGCATAGCTTCCGCGAGGGTGGTTTTCCCACCGCCAGCATTACCGATTAGAGTAATGTTGCGAATTTCCTCAGTTTTATAGACTTTCATATTTAGATAGTTAATGGTTTTTTACTCATTCATTATCAGCTTTGTGGGGCTGCAATCAACGATGAGGATCAAATTTAGTAATAATTAATTAACAATCAAGGAGAGGTTATTTTCCCTGAATTTGCTAATGAATCCGGAGTGTTTGAATGTTTTAAAAGATTAAGTAAATCAATGGTTTGGCTATTTTAAGTATTATTAACTATTGCTTGTAAGTTTCAGTATTGCAGCTTGTTGTGCGTTGTTTATGTTGTTGAATATTTTTTTTAGTCATTAAAAATAGTACTGATGATGGTTTTGGGATGGATTCGAAAAATGTCGTTTTTAAATATTTGAAGTTCATGTCGATGTAGAATATTTGATTTTTA
>JAEUSS010000211.1 GCA_016788685.1 Prolixibacteraceae bacterium
TAGAGGATTAGCTGATATCCGGTACTTTATTTCACCGGAAACCGACTTGCTGTTCCCGAAAAAAAAAATGCGTTTCTGACTTCTCCGGAACGAAACCCTGATCTTAAGTAAAATAAGATCAGGGTTTTATTTTTACCTGAACCTGGAATTATCATTCTGCCCGCCGCGATAGTCCCTACTCAATTCTACTTCCTGTATTCATTAACGCTCTCCCCAATAAATCCCCACTAGTAGGGATTTATTTCCGGTTTTATTCATCCGATTTTTGTAGCAAACAAACCCAAAGTGAAAATCAAGCTTTGATCAGACTAAAATTTTAACCTCAATCAAGTTAAATCATGAATAAAACAATGAACTCTTTTGCAGGTATATTTATACTCCTGCTAGTTTCAAACTTTCAGATTTTACAGGCGCAAACATCAGGTTCGCTCAAGGGTAAAGTCATTACTGCCGATCACGAAGCGGCTTCGTTTGGTAATATTTACATAAAAGGAACGACTCAAGGTACGGTAACCAATCCTGAAGGCTATTTTGAAATACGCCAGCTTGCTCCCGGCACTCATCAACTGATTTTTTCGCTGATCGGACTGGAAGAAAAAAACGTTGACGTCAGAGTTGAGAATGGAAAACAAACCGATGTCGGCACCATTGAACTGAAAGAGAAATTCAGTGTGCTCGAAGAATCGGTGATTGTGGCCGAACGCCTCAACCAGTTTGCCCGGAAAACAACGGACTATGTGACCGGAGTTCCGCTGAAAAATATTGAGACCCCACAGTCTTACTCATCAATCACCGGAAAGTTGATGGAAGAACAGTTGGTGACCGATCTGACGGATGCCATGAAAAGTATTACAGGCGGAGGCGGCTATGTGAAGTCAAACGAAGGGAATACCAGCGTCTATCTGCGTGGATTTCGCTCCGATTCGTACGTAAAAGACGGAATGCTTTCATTTGTCCGTGTTCCGGTTGATCCGCAAAATGTTGACCGGATGGAAATTATCAAAGGCCCGTCAGCCGTTATTTATGGATCGGCTCAAAACAATGTTTCTTCGTACGGTGGTGTTTTGAACCGTGTAAGCAAAAAGCCCTTTGCCAATAAAAGTATATCAGCTTCGTACACTACCGGAAGCTGGGACTTAAACCGGCTCACGACCGACATCAATACTCCGCTCGATAAATCCGGAAACGCCTTGTTTCGCCTCAATGCTGCTTATCATTCTGAAAACAGTTTTAAAGATGCCGGATTTCAGCGCGATTTTCTGTTGGCTCCGGCGCTCAGTTATCAGTTTAATGACCGTTTAAAACTGAATGTGTCAGCAGAAATTTTCCAGACTACCCGTCCGGCATTTTTTGCCAATGCTGTTGCTCCGGCTGTTACCGTAAAAACCTGGGACGAACTGGCCTGGGACTATAATAAGTCATACTGGTCAAACGACATGGCCGGAAAATTCGGTTCAAAAACATTCAACGCCAACCTGGAATACCAGATTTCGCCCTCATGGAAATCAGTCACCGCAGTGTCAACAGCCCAAATCGATGTGCAGGCAAATTTTGTACGCCTGTATGTAACGAGTAACACCACCCTTCAGCCCTGGGTGCTTCAGTATATGCCGCGCAATGCCGGATCAACCCACGCCAAACAGGAATTCTCCGGAGATTTTAGTATCGGGAAAGTTAAAAACAGCCTCATCGCGGGAGTCAGCTACGTTAACGTATTCGACGACTACCAGCGCAACAACGGAACCTGGATCAGGTATGCAAACGTTGACCTGACTTCCGGAGTAAGTCCGGTTTATTCGATCAGCAAACACGAGACCCTGACCGATGCTGCCGGTTATTCATACACCCAAATCGGGTACGAGACCTTGTCGGCATACCTTTCTGATGCCATCAAGTTTACCGATTACATCACTTTCCTGGGCGGAGTTCGCTGGGACCGTAACCTGATGGCCAACACACTGGTCAACGGTGCAGAAGGAACCGACGGCTACAATCTCAATGCGGTTTCATACAAAACAGGCCTGGTGATTTCGCCGCTTAAAGATCAGGTTTCGGTGTTCGGAAACTACATGAACGGCTACAACCTGGTTGCTCCGGGAGCCGATAAAATTGGTGAGCAAATTGAATGGGATCCGGAGTATGCCAAACAATGGGAAGCTGGCGTTAAATTCGATCTGTTCGAAAAACGGCTGATGAGCACGATCAGCTATTACAACATCAACATCGAAAATCAGGTGGTGATTTCAAACGGCGAGCAATACCAGAACGGAACCAACACCACCAGCAAAGGTTTTGAAGTTGAACTGATTGCCAATCCGGCACGCGGACTCAATTTCGTCGGAGGATACACCCGCAACAACGCCTATTACGATGAAACTCCGGATTTGCGGGTGACTTATACGCCTGAAAACCTGTTCAATTTCTGGGGAAGTTACCGCATCATGAAAGGACAGCTAAAAGGTGTGGGCGCAGGTTTAGGTGTTAATCATGCCAGCGAAACGTATGTGAATACAACCAATACTTTTGGATCAAAAGCCTACACAGTTGCCGATGCGACACTGTTTTACGATCTGTCAAAAATCAGATTCAGCCTGAAAGTGGACAACCTGAGCGATGTCAGATACTACAATCCTTACGGTCAGGCCCAAAAACCACGCAATTTCAAGGTAGGAATTACATATCAACTATAGCTCTTTTTTAATAGGTTTTGAAAATGAGGTTAATGCGGGAGATCTTTCCGCATTAACTTTTATCTGTTTAAATGCACCGGATAATATGGAAACAACTATACCAAATACAAACTGCAAAGCATTCTTAATCAGAATATTTTTATTCGTCGCATTGGCATCCCTTCTGTTTCAGAATACCTTGACTGCCGAAAACACCATTCGTTATTCCGTTTTCTCCGGACATATCGGGGATTCGGTTATTTGTCAGGTCAAACTGCCCGAAAGTTATTCCGGGTTTCAGGAGCAGAAATACCCGGTTCTTTACCTCCTCGACGGCAACCTGAATTTTGAACTGGCCACTTCGGTTATAAAAATCATGAGCCGGGGCATTCAGCCTTTTATTCCTGAAATGATTGTCGTTGGCATAACCAGCTCGAACCGGCTTCGCGATTTTACCCCCACACAGGCTCTTTATCACAACGACGGAACGCCCGCGCCACCAACTTATCAGCTCAGCGGACAGGCTGGCCGTTTTAACGATTTTCTGGCGAAAGAACTGAAACCTTACCTCGACCAAACCTACCGTACCAACGGATACAACATTTTGTTCGGTCATTCGCTGGGAGGTATTTTCGGACTTCATGTTTTACTGCACCGGCAATCATTTTTCAATGCCTTCATTCTGGCCGACCCCAGCATCTGGTGGGATCGCACAAAATTGCTCAGTGAAGCAGACAGTCTGTTGCAACAGTCCTTTGCCGGGAAAAGCGTCTATCATGCCATTGGTCATACCACCACTATTCCTCCGGGAACCGAAACAATGCTGCAGGTTGAAGGCAACCAGGCCATAGCCGGAAAAATCGAAAAACACTCTGAAAACGGCCTTCGCTTTTCGTCGTATTTTTATGCCGGAGAAACACATGGAACAGTAGTAGTTCCGGCTCTTCAGGATGCGCTGAAATTTATTTTCCAAGGCTATTTTGTTAATCCGAGAAAAGAAACTTTTACGACTGCACAACTCGAAACGGCCGTTAATCAGGTATCAAAGAACCTCGGAATTCAGCTCATTCCCCAGGCGCCGCATATCGAAACGATTGCCCGCTACTGCCTTACCATTCTGAATAACCCGCAGAAAGCTGCCGACTTTTACCGGATGGGGCTGCATTATTATCCGGAAAATGAAAAAATGGAAGCTGGATTAAAAAAATGTGCGCACCACTCACCTACCAAACAAAACGAAATAAGATGAAATCGACGATTCAAAAAATTTGTCTGCAAATCCACCTCTACCTGGGAGTTGCCAGTTCTCTGATTCTGATCATCATTTGCAGCACTGGAGCAATACTGGTTTTCGAAAATGAACTGTTACAACTTACCGACCGGGATTTACATTACTCCGAGCCGGGAGGAAAGTCGCCCCTGTCTTACGAAGAAATTATCCGGATTACCGAAAGCGACGGACATTGGGCGGTAAAAGGAATGATGATTTATCCCGGGGAAGGAAGAAACCTTCAGCTTATGGTGGAAGAAAAACATCCGGAACACCCCGAAGATGGCGAAGATCATCACCACGGAAAATCAATCTCTGTAAATCCGTTTACCGGACAGGTCGCCGAACAAAAAAGTGCAACCGATTCATTTTTCCATTCCGTCATGCAACTTCACCGGTGGTTGCTGGCTGATGCTAAAGTTGGCAGACCGATTACCGGCGCTGCAACAGTCATTTTTCTTGTCATTTCGTTAACCGGACTGATTCTTTACCTCCCGCCCAAGGTTAAGGCTTGGTTCAAACGTCGCCACCTGTTGCCT